>DLUF01000026.1 GCA_002742765.1 Sulfurospirillum sp. UBA12182
CTACAGCCAGGAGTTGGCTGTGCTGGTCGTGGAGTTATCACTGCTATTAACTTTCTTGAAGAAGAGGGTGCTTATGATGATGATTTAGATTTCGTTTCATATGACGTTCTTGGTGACGTTGTTTGTGGTGGTTTTGCGATGCCAATTCGTGAAGGTAAAGCACAAGAGATTTATATCGTTATGTCTGGTGAAATGATGGCTATGTATGCTGCGAACAACATTTCAAAAGGGATTTTAAAATACGCAAACACTGGTGGTGTAAGACTTGCTGGTCTTATCTGTAATGCTCGTATGACAGACCGTGAGTATGACCTAGCTAAAAACTTAGCAACACAAATCGGAACACAGCTCATCCATTTTGTACCGCGTTCTAACCATGTTCAAAGAGCAGAACTTAGACGTATGACAGTTGTTGAGTTTGCTCCAAGTTCAGATCAAGCGATGGAGTACAAAGAGTTAGCAAGAAAAATCATCGCAAATGATCTTAAAGTTATCCCAAATCCTTTAGAGATGGATGACCTTGAAAACTTACTTATGGAATTTGGTTTAGAAGAAGAAGTTGAAGCAGATGCTATCGGTAAGAAAGCAGAAGAAGTTTAATTTTATAATGATGAGAAGTTTTTCGCAAAGCGAAAGCTTCAGTGCAATGAATTAGATTTGGGCTTGGTTCAAATCTAAGAAAACAATAAAAATGATAAGGAGTTAAAGATGTTTATATGTGGATACCACTTCCCAGCAGATATGGGTAATGACGTAAGTTTTGACAAAGTTGTTGAAAAAATTGACGAAAATGTAAGCGGTGAAGTAGCTGGTAAAACAGTAGTTTTAACAAGCGAAACAAGAGAAGGTGTAAAGCTTGAAGAGATTACAGTACCAGAGGGAACTTTTGCTCATAAAGCGTTTGTAGATTATTATAAAAACTCTGAGGTAAGTGGAGAGTTTAAAATGGTGTTTTATACGAACAAATACCAAATTTCTGAAATCTCAAAATCAATTGATGGTGCAGTTACAGCTGAACTTTGCAAAAAACTAGATGATATGAACTTATACAGAGTGAAAGTAGCGTAATTCACGCTACTTTTTTTAAAAGGAGAATACAATGGGACTAGAAACATTAGAAACTTTACAAAAAGAGGCTATTGCTGAGGTATTAAAAGCATATCCAGAAAAAGCCGCAAAAAATAGAGCAAAGCACTTGGGCGTTGATAGTCCCGAGGGTGTGAAGGGTGCTTGTGACAGTACAAAAAGCAACAAGCAAACAGTACCTGGTGTAATGAGTCAACGTGGTTGTGCATACGCAGGAAGTAAAGGGGTTGTTTGGGGTCCTGTAAAAGATATGATTCATATAAGCCATGGACCTATTGGCTGTGGACAGTATAGTAGAGCGGGCAGAAGAAACTACTATATAGGAACAACAGGAATTGACACTTTTGTTACTATGAATTTTAGTACAGATTTTACAGAAAAAGATATCGTATTTGGTGGAGATAAAAAACTTAAAAAGGCTCTTGAGGAGATTGATGGTTTGTTTCCTCTTAACAATGGAATCTCTATCCAAAGTGAATGTCCTATCGGTCTTATCGGTGATGATATTCAAGCTGTGGCAAAAAGACACAAAAGTGATAGTTCAAAACCTACTATCGCAGTCTCTTGTGAGGGTTTTCGTGGCGTGAGCCAATCTCTTGGTCACCACATCGCAAACGATATGATTCGTGATGAAGTTATGCCAGATGCTAGTGCTAGACAAAATTTTGAAAGTACAGAGTATGATGTAGCTATCATTGGAGATTATAACATCGGTGGAGATGCTTGGAGTTCAAGAATCTTACTTGAAGAGATGGGACTTCGTGTTATCGCTCAGTGGAGTGGTGATGCAACATATAAAGAGTTAGCTATAGCTCCAAAAGCAAAGCTTAATCTACTTCATTGTTATAGAAGTATGAACTATATCAGCCGTCACATGGAACAAGAGTTTGGAATCCCATGGATGGAGTATAACTTCTTTGGACCAAGCAAAACAACTGAGAGTTTAAGAAAAATTGCTGAATTTTTTGGACCAGAGATTCAAGAAAAAACAGAAGCTGTCATAGCTAAGTACACAGCCATGACTGACGCGGTTATCGCAAAATATAAGCCAAAATTAGAGGGCAAAAAAGTAATGCTTTATGTTGGCGGACTTAGACCTCGCCACGTTATTGGAGCATACGAAGATTTAGGTATGGAAATCATCGGAACTGGATATGAGTTTGCTCATGGAGATGATTATAAAAGAACAAAAGAGGAGATTGCTAGAAGTACACTTATCTATGATGATGTAAACGAGTACGAATTAGAGCAATTTGTTAAAACATTGAAGCCAGACCTTGTGGCAAGTGGTGTAAAAGAGAAGTATGTTTTCCAAAAAATGGGACTTCCTTTTAGACAGATGCACTCTTGGGATTATAGTGGTCCATATCATGGATATGATGCATTTGCAATCTTTGCAAAAGATATGGATTTAGCACTCAACTCTCCTGTATGGTCGCATACGAAAGCGCCATGGGAAACTAAAGAAGAGATAGGAGCTTAACATGCAAGACGTAGAAAAAATTGTCAATGGACAGAAACTATTTTTAAAACCAGAATACCAAGAAGTTTTTAAAAACAAAAAGCAGTTTGAAGGCTCTTATGGCGCAACTGATCCAGAAAAAGTAAAAGAGATTGCCGAGTGGACAAAATCTTGGGAATATAGAGAAAAAAACTTTGAGAGAGAAGCTATCACGATAAATCCAGCGAAAGCTTGTCAACCACTAGGTGCTATCATGGCAGCTCTTGGTTTTGAAAACACTATGCCTTATGTTCACGGAAGCCATGGTTGTGTTGCTTACTTTAGAAGTTACTTTACACGTCACTTCAAAGAGCCAACTCCTTGTGTAAGTGATAGTATGAGTGAATCAGCTGCTGTTTTTGGTGGTCTTGCAAATATGAAAGATGGTCTTAGAAACTGTAATGCTCTTTATAAACCAGAGCATATCGCTGTGAGTACAACTTGTATGGCAGAAGTTATCGGTGATGACCTTGGAGCATTTATCTTAGGAGCTAAAGATGAAGCAGAGGGAGAGCTAGATAAAACAGCTATCACTTATGCACACACTCCATCATTTGTTGGTAGCCACATCACTGGTTATGACAACATGATAAAAGGTATCTTGGAGCAGTTAAATCCTGAGAGAAGTGAAAAAGTTGAAGATAAAGAGCGTATCAACATCATCCCTGGTTTTGAGCCATATTTAGGTTCTTTAGCAGAGATTAAAGAGATAAGCAAACTCTTTAGCGACAAAATTGTAATGCTTGGAGACCATGAAGAGCAGTGGAACACAGGCGCTGGAGAATATCAACTTTACAGTGGTGGTACAAAAATGGAAGATGTAAAAACTGCTATCAATGCAGGCACTACAATCTCACTACAAAAGTACTCTACTGTACAAACAGCAAAAACTATAAAAAACAAGTGGAAACAAGGTTATGTAACTTGCAATCCAATCGGTTTGGCTGGTACTGATGAATTTGTTATGAAGCTCAGTGAGCTTACAGGCAAAGAGGTTCCTGAACAATTAAAAATCGAGAGAGCAAGATTAGTAGATGCGATGCAAGACTCTTACCCATATATGCATGGCAAAAAATTTGCGATTTTTGGAGACCCTGACTTTTTACTAGGTCTTGTTAGTTTTATCGTTGAAATGGGTGGAATCCCAACTCACGTTCTTTGTCACAATGCACCAAGAAAAGGCTGGGAAGATGATATGAAAGCTATCATCTCTAAATCAGCTTGGAGCGAAGAGTGTCAAGTATGGGCGAACAAAGACTTATGGCACTTAAGAAGCCTTCTTTTTACAGAACCAGTTGATTTTATGATTGGTAATGTTTATGGGAAAGAGCTTTATAGAGATACAGGTACACCACTTATCCGTATAGGTTTCCCTATCTTTGATAGACACCATCTACACAGATACTCTATCAGTGGATACAAAGGTGCACTCAATCTTTTAACTTGGATTACAAATGCTGTTTTAGACCAGCTTGATGAAGAGACAAAAGATATCGGCGAAACTGATTATTTCTTTGATTGTGTGAGATAAAAGTTTTTATAAAAAACTAAGGAAAACCAGAGGTGTAAAAACCCTCTGGTTTTTTTTGGTACTTCATTATATATTAAGGTATACAACGATATAGTTCGTTATATTTTTCAAGACATAACGATAAGGAGCAAAGAGATGGAGATATCATCAAATCTGATTTTAGGCTTGGCAAATCAACCTTTTTTACTTGAAAAACGCATACAGCTTCTCCATGCGATAGCAAGGGAAGGTTCGATTCTTAAAGCGGCTAAAGCAGTACCGATGAGTTATAAGAGTGCTTGGGAAGCGATTGATTCGATGAATAATCTCTCTCCTACTCCTATCGTTGAGCGAGAAACTGGAGGAAGTGGTGGAGGTGGTACAAAGCTAACACCTTATGGTGAAAACTTGCTAGAAACCTATGAGATACTCAAAAGTGAACAGGCAAAATTTTTAGAAAAACTAATGCTCTTAACAGATATGGATAAGGGAACGATAAAAACGATAAGGAGACTCTCGATGCATATAAGTGCTAGAAACCAGCTGTTTGGAAAGATAGGAGACATCAAAAAGTCCAACGTAAGTGCTGAGATAAGTATAGTGCTAAAAAGTGGAGTTGTTTTGGTTTCTACGATTACAAATGAAGCTACAGAGGAGCTTGGCTTGGAAGTTGGAGATGAAGTCGTAGCTATCATCAAGGCAAGTTCAGTGATGTTAACTACTATCTTAGACCTTGAAGCAAGTGCTAGAAACAAACTTCAAGGTGTCATTACAGACGTTAAAAAAGGTGCTATAAACTCTCAAGTTAGCATCGACATAGGTGATAATGATATGGTGGTTTCAACGATAACAACAGGTGCCGTTGAGACTTTGGATTTAAAAGTTGGTACAAAAGTTTGTGCTCTTATCAAATCAAACAATATCCTCATTGGGAAGTAAGGAGAAAAGATGTTAAAGAAAATCGTTTTCGTTTTAGGACTTTTAGTAAGTAGCATATATGCAGGAAGTCTTAACATAGCAGTTGCAGCAAATGTAAGTTACGCGATAGATGAGCTAATAGCAAAGTTCAATGAAACAAACCCAGATACAAAAGTTCAAGTAACTCTTGGCAGTAGTGGAAAGCTAACTGCTCAGATAAAAAATGGTGCTCCCTATCAAATCTTTATGGCAGCAAATATGAAATTTCCAGAAGCTTTATACAAAGAGGGTGTAGCGATAACTAAACCTCTTGTATATGCTCAAGGCTCTCTTGCTATGCTTAGTGATAAAAAGTTGGATTTTACTCAAGGAATAAAGCTCATTACGAAAGAAAATATCGGTAAAATCGCTATAGCAAATCCACAAACAGCACCTTATGGGACAGCGGCACTTGAAGCTATCAAAAAAGCAGGATTTTATGATGAGGTAAAGAGTAAGTTTGTTTATGCTGAGTCTATAACACAAACAGTTGCCTATGCACTTACTGCTGCTGATGTGGGCTTCATCGCAAAGTCATCTTTGTATTCTCCAAAAATGAAAGCTTATAAAGAAAATGAGCATTGGGCAGAAGTAGATGCAAAGCTCTATACTCCCATAGACCAAGGTATCGTTATCATCAAAAATGCAAGCGAAAATACTGAGGCAAAAGCATTTTATGATTTTATGCTCTCAGATAAGGCAAAAGCAATCTTTAGAAAATTTGGATATTTGGTGCCATGAATTATCTAGTTGCAAAAGTTATCGGTCTTGAAAATAGTGAGAACCTTACTATCGTTGAGTTTGAGGCAGAGGGTGACTTTTTGTATATGATGAGCTTAGAACTTCCAAATATCAAAGAAGGGATGATGGTAAAACTTGCCATCAAACCTTTGAGTATAGCCATAGCAAAGAGATTTTCAGGTTCGTTTAGTTACTCAAATAAGCTTTTTGCAACAGTAAAAGAGGTAAAAACGGGAAAGCTTTTGTGTAGCGTTAAACTTGATTTTAAAGGGCATGAATTTGAAGCAGTGATGAGCAATCGAGCGATTGCAAATATGCATTTACGAGCCGATGATACCGTCGCTTTGTTTATAAAAGCGAGTGATATTTTTATAAAAGAGATTTTATGAGTATAGATTTTGCACCTTTTATCCTTTCTTTCAAATTAGCTGGGATTACGACACTTATCTTGTTTATAGTGAGTTTACCACTTGCTTGGTGGCTTTCACAAACGCACTCCAAATCAAAACCTTTTGTTGAAGCTATCACCGCTTTACCTATCGTTTTACCCCCATCAGTTTTAGGTTTTTATATCCTTTGGGCACTCTCACACAATTCACCCATAGGGCAGTTTTTTGATGAACTTTTTGGGATTAAACTTGTATTTAACTTCACAGGACTTGTAGTCGCTAGTTGTTTTTACTCTTTGCCTTTTATGGTACAGCCACTTCAAGGGGGCTTTGAGAGTGTCAACAAAACGATGTTAGAAGCTTCTTATATCAGCGGAAAAAGCAAGTTTGAGACACTCTTTAGAGTTGCCCTGCCAAACATCAAACCAGCACTTTTGAGTGTCTATATCTTTAACAAAAGATACGTCAAAAAGGTTGGATTATGATAAAGATAGATATCCAAAAAATGCTTCATGGCTCAAATGGGCAGATGAACTTGCAAGTAGATTTAAACATAAATGAGGGTGATTTTATAGCACTTGCTGGCAGAAGTGGAAGTGGAAAAACGACTCTACTTCGCATCCTAGCAGGCTTGGAAAATGCAAAAGGAGAGATAAAAGTAGGCGAAGAGACTTGGCAAGATAAGCTTACATGTAAAGCTGTCCAAAAAAGAGGTATCGGCTTTGTGTTTCAAGATTATGCGCTTTTCCCAAACATGAGCGTCATGGAAAATCTGTTATATGTCGCAAAAGATAGGGATTTGGCGAAGCATTTGTTGCGATTGACTGAACTTGAAGAGTTGCAAAACAGGATGCCTAGCACTTTAAGCGGTGGACAACAACAAAGAGTGAGTTTGTGTCGAGCGTTGATGAAAAGACCAAAGATGCTTCTCATGGATGAACCACTCAGTGCACTTGACCCTTCCATGAGAGCAAAACTACAACAAGAGATACTTTTGTTGCACCGTGAGTTTGAGACAACAACTATCATGGTAAGTCACGACCCAAGTGAGATGTATCGTTTGGCTAATCGAGTAGTGGTTTTGGAAAATGGAAAAATTACCCAAGATGGCAGTGCAAAAGATGTTCTTTTAAAGACAAGTGGTAGCCAAAAGTTCTCTTTTGAGGGCGAGCTACTAGACATAAAAAAAGTAGATGTCATCTATATAGCTATCATCGCTATAGGGCAACAGATAGTCGAAGTAGTAGTGAGTGAAAATGAAGCAAAAAGTTTACATGTAGGACAAATCGTGAGGGTTGGAACGAAAGCATTTGCTCCGACGATATCTTAGGAGAAATTATGAAAAAAATTATACTTTTGGTTGCTATCTTAGCTATCGCTTCTTATGGCGAGACTTTCAAGATAGCAAGTGGGGCGGGCTATAAAAAGCCTATCATGGAAGTGGTAAAGTTATATGAAGCAAAAACTGGAGTGAAGTTAGAGCCTATATTTGGCAACATGAAGCAAATCTCGACTCAAGCACAAAACAGTGATATAGCTTTGATAGTAGGGGATAAAAAGTTTTTATCCAAAAAAAGTGGTTTAGAATTTAAAAACTATACTTTTTTGGGTAAAGGTTATGTTGTTTTAGCATATGCTAAAGGGGTAAAACTCGAATCTCTTTTAGATTTGAGGGATGAAAAGATAAAGAGGATTGCAATGCCTGAGCCAAAAAAAGCCATCTATGGAATCGCTGGTGAGGAAGTGTTAAAATCTTCTAAACTAGACGAAGCTGTCAAAGAGAAGCTTTTTGTCGTAGCAACTGTTCCTCAAGTGGCGAATTATGTCATCACTGGAGAGGTTGAAGCTGGGATTTTAAACCTTACTGCTGTTTTACCACTCAAAGACAAACTAGGCGGTTATATAAAAATTGATGAGAGTTTGTACCAACCTATTGAGATAGTTGCTGGGTCTTTAGAAACTTGTAACACTCTTACATGTAAAGATTTTGTTGGGTTCTTAGCAAACCCTGAAGTGAAAGATATCTTCGCAAAATACGGAATGTAAGATTTGGAAATCGATTTACAAGGGATTATAAATCCAACTTTACTCACTTTTAAAACAGTGGGTGTGAGTCTTGTTCTATTTTTGGCTGTGGGGGTTCCCATAGCCTACCTTTTGAGTTTCAAGAAGTTGAGATTTCGTTGGTTTCTCGATACTTTTGTGACTCTACCTTTGATATTTCCTCCCATCGCTGTTGGTTTTTTCTTGCTTTTGTTGCTTGGAAAAAATGGCTTTATAGGCTCTTTTTTTGCGAGGTTTGACATCTCTTTTATCTTCACTTTTAACGGTCTTGTTATCGCTGGGTTTGTAGCTGGATTGCCTTTGATGGTCAAACCTTTACAATCAGCTATCGAACTGTTCCCTATGAGCATCAAAGAGGCCTCTTATATGAGTGGAAAAGGAGCTTTTTATACGCTTGTTTTCATCATCTTACCTTCTATCAAAAAATCCCTTTTTGCCTGTTTGATTATCGCAAGTACCAGAGCTATGGGAGAAGTAGGCATCACACTCATGCTTGGTGGAAACATCATCGGCAAAACCGATACGATGTCACTTGCTATCTACAATGCAGTTTTTGATGGAGAACATGAACTTGCTTTAGTTTTGAGCGGAGTCTTGGTTATAATATCTCTTATCTTTTTTGTAGGATTGCACTTTTTACAAAAAGAGAGATAAAAACTAGGTATTCAGCAAAAGATTATGTTTTTTAGTTTATACTTTAAGTATAAACTTTGAGAAGGAATTGTTATGATAGCAACAGCAAAAGATTTAAGATTTAAGATAAATATGCTTTTCGATGTTCTCTCCAAAGGAGAAGATATCACCATCACTTACAGAGGAAAGCCAAAGGCAAAATTAGTATCAACCCAAAGTGCAAAAGATGTAAAAAAAGATGATGCGATATTTGGTATGTGGGAAGATAGAGTTTTTGATGTAAATACACAAGTGAGAAATATGCGAAAAGGTAGAGTTTTTGATGTACGATAAGCTTGTTGATACTGATGTACTTATATGGTATCTAAGAGGCAATCAAAAAGCTTATGAGCTTATCCATAGTATCGGTGAGTTTTGTATCTCTAGTGTGACTTATATGGAGTTAGTTCAGGGGATGAGAGATAAAAAAGAGCTTAGAGCTTTACAAAAGACTCTTAAATCATGGAATATAAAGGTTATTTTCATAAGTGAAGAAATCTCCTTAAAGGCACTTTTTTATATGGAAGAGTATTTTTTAAGTCACTCACTTGAATTAGCTGATAGCCTCATAGGAGCTACATGTAAGACTTATGGGACTACGCTTATCACTGCAAATGACAAGCATTACAGGGTTATAAAAGATATTGATATCCAAATCTTCCGCCCATAACTTAAAAGCTTATATATTATGATAAAAAAGATTTTAGAACGTTATGAACATTCCAACGTCTATCTACTCGTTGTCGGGCTTTTGGCAGCTTTGTTTTTTAGTGCGACTTTTCTCATCAACCGTTCTATCTCGCTTGAGGGAGGGCATTGGTACTGGAGTGCAAGTTTGCGCTATGTATATACGATACTCTTTTTAGGTTTTGGGCTTTTTGTATTTCGTGGTAAAGTCTATTTTCTAAGAGTTTGGAGAGAGTTTTTTGCGCATCTTGGTTTTTGGACACTCTCAGGAAGTATAGGCTTTGGCTCTTTTTATGCTTTTTTGTGTTTTGCTGCTGATTTTTCACCTGCTTGGGTGGTGGCCACAACTTGGCAGATAACCATCATCGCTTCGCTTTTTGTACTCTCTTTTTTTGGTCAAAAGCTACCAAAAAGCATCTGGGTGTTGAGCTTTGTTATCTTCATAGGTATCTCGTGTGTAAACCTTAGCCACTTTGATATCTCAGATTATAAGCCTCTTTTGCTAGGTTTTATCCCTGTTCTTATCGCAGCACTAAGCTATCCACTTGGCAACCAACTTGTGTGGCAAGCTAAAAAGAGAAGAACAAACTTGGGTGATGAGAGTGTAAATCTCTTGAACAATGCTTTTGTCAAGGTGCTTTTACTTACGCTTGGGAGTTATCCTGTGTGGATAGCTTTGGGGCTTTTTGTTGATGTTGGTATTCCTAGTGCTGGGCAGTTTGTGAGCGTGGCTTTTGTAGCTTTGCTCTCAGGGGTTATAGCAACTTCACTGTTTTTGTACGCTAGAAACAAAGCCAACACTCCCTCAAAACTCATGCTCGTAGACGCCACCCAATCAGGAGAGGTCGTTTTCGCACTTTTAGGCGAAATCATCTTTTTAGGAGCAGTTTTACCAAACCTCATGGGTTTATTTGGTATAGTTATAACTATTATTAGTTTGATTGTGATAGTAAAAAAATAAAGGATTTAAGAGTGTTTGAACTAGATGACAATGAACTTTTAGGCTACATCAAGGAAGATGTTCCATACTTTGATATAACCACATATATCCAAGATGCAAGTGAAAAAAGAGCGAAATTAGAAGTTTTTACCAGAGATGAGGTAGTCGTCTCTTGCTCGAAAGAAGCCGCTCGTATAGCAGAACTTTTAGGCTGTGAAGTGCTTACATGTATTCCTGAAAAAAGAGTGGCAAAAGAGGGCGAAGTGTTGCTCAGTTTTTTTGGACCTTATGAGAAAGTCCACCAAGCGTGGAAACTAACACAAGTGCTTTTAGAATACACTTGCAAGATGGCAACTTACTCAAAAAAAATGTTAGACGAGATAAGAATTGTCAATGCCCACTGTGAGCTTTTGGGTACGAGAAAAAGCTTTCCTTTTGCGAAGAGACTTTGCATCAAAGCTATCATGGATGGTGGTGCTATGCCCCATCGTTTAGGCGTGAGCGATAGTGTACTTTTCTTTGAACAGCACCGCAGTGTCTATGCAAGTGACGCAGAGTTTTATGCCCAAATCAAAGGCTTCAAAACAAGAGTTCCAGAAAAAAAGATAGTCGTAGAATCAAGTGAGTTTGAAGATATGAAAGCTCTGTTGGCGCATGGTGCAGATGTGTTACAACTCGATAAAATAGACTTAGATTTGCTCAAAAAAGTAGTCGCTTATAGAGATGAAAATTTCTTACATGTAAAGCTTCTAGTAGCTGGTGGCGTGAACCTAAAAAATGCCAAAGAGTACGCAAGTACTGGTATAGATGGCATCGTCACAAGCGCACTGTACGGACAAGGCATGGCAAACATCGGAACTAGGATGAGTATTCTTTGAAAAATTCGAGTTTGAAGATGGTATAATTTTATCTTGAAGTAAAATAAAAATATATTACTTTAGAATTGGAAGAAAGATGAAAAAAGAAGAGATACTAAAAACGCTTAAAGAACACAAATCCTATATACAAAAGAACTATGAAGTTGAAAAAATAGGGCTTTTTGGAAGCTACGCAAAAGATATGCAAACAGATAAAAGTGATATAGATATTTACGTTGAATTTAAGCATAAAACTTTTAGAAATATTGCTGGGCTTTGGGTGTATCTTGAAAATCTTTACCATAAAAAAATTGATTTAGTTCATAAGCACAAAAGAAGCAAGGGCGCTATCTTTGAAGCTATACAAAAAGAGGTTATCTATGGATAAATCAACTCTACAAGAGCTTATAGAGTTTATACTTGAAAGCATCAACCTTGTCAAAAAAAGATTTACCGTTATAAATTCATCGGATGATTTTTTGGCTGATGAAAATGGTCTTGAAAAGCTTGATTCTATCTCTATGCGATTACAATCTATCGGTGAGGCTCTTAAAAATATCAATAAAAGAGAAAATACCTTTTTATTGCAAGTAGCAGATGCTAGGTATTGGAGTGAGATTATAAAAGCAAGAGATTTTATATCGCATCACTATATAGACTTAGATGCTGAAACTGTTTATGATATATGTGAAAATGAACTAACAGAACTTGAAGAAAAGATGATGAAGCTTAGAGATTTGCTTTGAAAATGGTTGCAGGTAAGAAAGGCGAGGGAAGTTTAGAGTTTAGACCTCGTATAATTAAAAAAGCTAAAAAGTTATACAGTTACCTATAGGGTTTGGGATGTCAAGATGCTGGG
>DLUF01000104.1 GCA_002742765.1 Sulfurospirillum sp. UBA12182
TTTTTCTTTCCTAAAAAATAGTTTAAATTCTTTACATGTAAACTCATGCTTGCACCCTTTTGAGAGTAACTAACAGATACAGCAACAAAGGTGCGCCTATGAAAGAGGTGAGTATCCCCACAGGTAATACTGCTGGATATAAAAGCATCCTAGCCACCAAATCAGCACCAAGCAGTAAAACTCCTCCAAACAGAGCAGATAAAGGTAAAAGCGCAGCATGGTTTGAGCCTAAAATCATACGTACCATATGAGGAGCGATGAGTCCTATAAAACCGATAATTCCGAAAAAAGAGACGCCAACAGAGGTACAAAAAGCTGCTAAGATGAGCGTTATTTTACGAAATTTATCTACATTTACGCCTTTATTGAAGGCACTCTCATCTCCAAAGCCAAGGGCGTCAAATTTCCAATGAGATAACCAAAAGATAAAAAGTAAAACGGAAAATACCACACACAAAATCCACAAAGACAAGGTATTTGATTTGCTCAAATCCCCAAAAGTCCAAAAGAGTGTTGCAGCAGCATTCATCTCATCTGTAAAAAATTGTAAAAACATCGTACCTGAATGAAAAAGCGAACCAAGCCCAACACCTGCTAGTATGATGCTAGTAGGGCTCATCCCTACACGAGAGCTTATCCATAGGATAGCAAAAGAGCAAAGCATACTAAATAAAAAAGCGCAAATTGCTACACCAAACTGAGAAAACAGAGCATTTTCATTTATAAAACTAGGCAAAACGATGATAGCAACAGCCGCACCAAATCCAGCTGCTTGTGAAACTCCTAGTGTAAAAGGTGATGCAAGAGGGTTTCTCAAAACACCTTGCATCACAGCTCCACTAAGCCCTAGCATAGCCCCAACAAAAATCGCCGCCAAAGCTCTAGGAAGGCGGATTGATTCGATGATGACTTGAAATGTTCTCTCTTGATTTGCAAAATCAAAAAACTTCAAGCTATCTTTCCAAACCACTCCAGAAGAGCCACTAATAAGGCTTATCCACAAGAGAATGAACATAACAATCACTAATGAGAAAAAGACAATGGCTCTTTTTTTTCGTCTGCTTTTATACGCTTCTTGAAGTGTCATTTAGCCCCTAATTTATAAGAGAGTTTTTCTAAAAGAGTTTCACCATTTTTAGGATAAAAAGCATTGAAAATCTCTTGAGCTTTTGCATCTATATCTACATCATAACCCATATAATTAGCTATCTGCCAAGCTATAAGCAAGAGGTTTTCAACATTTGTACTATAATTGTTAAATCCTAAAACTTCTTTTACTTCTCCATTTTTATAGGCTTTTAGTGTATCATATAAAGCTTTATTTTCTTTATAATCTTGTTGTATTTTTGCTCTACTATACATATCTGTGAAGATAAGCTCTGGATTTGCTTTTAAAAGTGCTTCAAAATCTATAAATTGATGCCCCTTTGCTTCAGGGTTATCTTTAAAAACACTATTTTTTATCCCCAAAAGAGCAAAAGGAGGGTAATCTACCTCTGTGCTTGTTATAGGCTGAATCCCTTTATAAGCAACTCCACCTACATAAACAGAGGTATCAGGAAGTTTGATTTTTGAAAGTTGCTTTTCTTGCTCTTGTATAAAAGAGACTAAAACCTCAGCTCTTTGCTCTTGATTTGCTATCAAAGCTATCAGTTTTAAAGAAGCTTTTATCTCATCTAAATTTTTATTTCCTTTTCCACCATAAGAGGCTCCGTAACTTAACGCGACTACTGGTATGCCCGTCTTTTGAGTGATAAGTTCTATTTGATCTTTTGGGATAAAAGAGGTAAAGATAACATCTGGATGTACATTTAAAAGAGCTTCAAGGTTTGGCATTTTCCCTGGACCACCATTGCCTATAACAGGAAGTTTTTTAGCAAAATCTACGCCAATAAAAGTTCTATAAGGAGACTGAGCATTTGGCATCTGTTCAAGTTTTTCTATGCCGACTATTTTTTCACGTAACCCAAGATACGCTCCAAGTCTCAAAGCACCAGGTCCAACGAAGACAAAAGTCTCTGCTTTGTTTATCTCTACACTACGCCCAAGCATATCGGTATATGGCTTTGCCCACAAGCTCAACACACTCGCTAAGAAAACAAAAAAAATCTTTTTCATACAACACACCTCCAAAATAATATGAATTAAAATATTTAATTATCAACAAATAATATTTAAAATTTTAATTTAATATGTTAGCAATTCAATCTTAAACAAAGACTTAAAAATACAAAAAACGTCAATAATATTTCAAAGCTATTGCAATAATAAGTTTTTTTTCTTAGAATTTCATTTTCTTATTTTATATATATTCGTATTATTTAATAATTCTTAAAATAATAACATATTACCATAGGAGGTTGTGTTGAAAAAAATTGTAATTCTTTCTACTTTATGTTCTAGCTTACTTCTAAGTTCCGAGTTAAGCCCGATTACCATCGAGGGCGAGTATGAGGCAACCCAACAGAACAAGCTTTAAATCCACTCAAAGAGAGGTTTGAAGTACCTTTAAGAGGAATTGAGCTTTTTGGGGATAAGGCTCAAACTTCTACTTTTAAAGTTCTTGATTTAGAACCTGGCTTTATCGTTGAAACTCAAGATTCTTATGGGCTAAGTCAAACAAAAGCAAAAGCTAGAGGGGTTGATAGCAACTTTATGTCTGTGAATTTAGAGGGTATACCAAGCTACTCTATCCGACCAATCGGTCCAAGAGATGGTATCTATGACTTGGAAAATATGGAAAAAATCGAACACTACAATGGGGCTTTAAACCCTGATGCAGGAGGTGGAGTAGGAAACAAAGCTGGACTTGTAGATATGAAAGTTCGCTACTCTAGCGATACACCTAGTGCTCTTGTCGCAACTACTTTTGGAGAAGATAGTTTTTATAAAGTTTTTGCAAGAGCAGATAGTAGTTTGATAGGCGAGTACTTTAAAGCATTTTTTTCTTTTAGCCAAGCCAATGGAGAAAAATGGAAAGGCAAAGGTGATTTAGGAGAGAAAAACACTTTTACTTTAGGGCTTAATTACCTAAAAGAGAGTTTTCCACTCACTATTCTTTTCTCTCATAGCGAACAAAAAAGATATGATTTTAAAGGCTTATCATACGCTCAAATTCAAAATTTTGATACGAATTATAATGTTGATTATGACACTTCAAACTCTAATAGTAGTGACTACTATGAGTACCACCAGCAAGATTTGAAATATGATGATTTACAGCTCTCTACAAAAAACACCTGTTTTGGAGGAGAGTGTTCCCTCAAGCTATATGGTTCAAAATACTTGGAAAAATCAGAAGAAGGAGATGGAAGAGGAACAGTTGATGGCAAACGTGTAGGTCTCATGCTCTCAAATAAAAAATCTTTTGATTCTTTTAGTGGTGAACTTGGTTTATGGACAGAACTTGCGTGGCTTGAAAAATATGTAGAAAAAGTCTCTACAACTCCTGATAGAACACATACTGGTTGGAAATGGCTCAATAAAAATGATGACTCCCCAACACAACTTTTCTCTCCTTACGTATCTGCTTATAAAGAGTTTGATAGACTCAAAGTTGAAACAGGACTTCGTTACATGTACTACAAAGAGAGTGCAAATGATACTTATCTAGGGAACAATGCTTATAGTGATTATGACACTGCCATAGCAAATGGAACTATCGCACCAGGCGGACATGTGGACTCTTTAGAGTATAGTATGCTCCTTCCTACACTAGGAGCTAGGTTTGAGATAGACGAAGATACTGAGATATTTGGAAAATGGGGAAGGGGATATCAAAGACCTTATAGATACTCTTTTGCTGCCCAATATGCAGCAGATAAAAATGGTATCAGAACAAAACTTTTAGCAGCTGGAAAAGATTTGAACTACATCTTCCAATCTTGGGAAATGGAAACTTCAGACTTGTTTGATATAGGGATAAGAAGATATTTTGATTTTGGAGAAGTGAGTGTAAGTGCTTTTTATAACCTCCATCATGACCTCCTCTCTACTGCTTATGATAGTGCTTTAGGGATTGATTATCTTCAAAATGTTGGAGAAGCTGTTGTATATGGATTGCAAGTACAAAGTAATATAAAAGCTACGGATAATCTTTGGTTTGCATTTAACCCTGCCCTTACTTTTAGCAAGGTGACAAAAGATATGGTTTATAACAATGCAAACTACTCTATCAAGGGAAATGAAATCGCAGAAACACCAAAATTCTCACTCAAAGTTGCTGCAACTTACTCTTTAAAAAACCATCTTCTATCCTTGCAAGGTCGCTACATAGGCTCTCGCTACGCAGATATAGAAAACACAGAAAAGATGGATGCTTATACAACTTGGGATGCTAGTTATGGATATGGTTTTAAAAACATAGGCTTTGCAAAAACTTTAGATATCACGTTAAGCCTCAACAATATCTTTGATGAAAAATACGTCTCAAGCATAGGAACAGCTGATTTACTAGACGATACAACAACTTACTATGTAGGCGCACCAAGAAGTGTGGCTTTGAGTTTTAAAGGAACTTTTTAATGCTATTTTACAAACTTCAAGAAAAAGCTTTTGAAGCGATAGAAAGATATAACCTTACACTCACAGAGTGTGGCATGGGTGCGCAATTCACTTACACAAAAATAAGTGATGGCAAAAAAGAGTGTACAGGCATATGCTTGACACCAAAAGCAGAAGGAAGCAATGGAGGATTTGAAGGAGACTCCCTCATCGACTCACTTAGTTTTGCTAGTAGTTTTGACTCTGGAAAAAGAGCTTTTGGGCTCTCTGCTATCAATGCAATTTCCCAATATCTTCTACAAAAAGAAGAAATTTTGCTTCAAGAGGATTTAAGAGCAAATCTAACTACCTTTGTGCTTGAAAATACACATAAAGACTCAAATATAGTTTTTATAGGACATTTACAACCAGTAGTCAAAGCGCTCAAAGAACAAAGAAACAATGTAAGTGTCTTTTGTAGGCAACATACTGATGTAGCAAACCAAATCTATAATGACATCTTTGAATATGAAGCTATATCTCAAGCAGATATACTCATCATCACTGGTGCAACACTCTTAGGTTCTACGATAGATGCACTTTTACATTTTGGACAAAATATACCTATCAAGGTTTTAGCAGGATTTTCCGCGGGGACTTATCCAGCGTGGTTTGCTAAGAGTGGAATCACTCATGTAGCGAGCCTTTATCTTAAGGATATCAGACACTCTAGTTTACTCCATAACAGTTTGAACGAGATTTTCACTTATCCTTGCTATATCTTAAAAGTATAAATGTTTTTTGACTGGCGTTTTTGGATTATCGTATGTTTTGTAAGCATAGCAAATCTCTCTTTGATATACGCCTTTGAAGATAGTTTTGTAGATACTGCAAGTAAGATAGAACGACCTTTACATGTAAAGGTTGTTTTATCTACAACCCCTCCTACTAAAGAGCCTATAAAAGAAGAATCTATCCAAACTATACAAGAGACAAAAAGCATAAAAGAGCCTCCTAAAAACATCAAAAAGCCAAAAGAAATTTTAAAAACTCAAAAAAGGGTTACAGCTAAAAACATACAACAAGATATCAAAAAAGATTTACCGATGCATAAAGAACCTTTAGTCCAGCAAGTAGCTCAAGAGGAAAAAGCTTACATCGACAAAGAAGCTTTGAAAGATGAATGGCTCAATGCGCTTCGCCAAAAAATAGAAAAAAATCTTATCTATCCTCCAAAAGCTCAAAAAAGAAAACAAGAAGGAAGCGTGGAGGTTTTGCTTGTTGTAAAAAGCAATGGTGATTTACTCTCTTTTTCTCTTAGTAAAAGGAGTGAGTTTAAAAGCTTGGACAACGCTTCTTTAGAGTTGGTTCAAAAGATTTTTCCTCTTACCCCTTTCCAAAGTGCTCTTTTTGGGGATAAAATGGAAGTTATCATACCTATCAATTACAAATTAAAGGAGAAAAAATAGTGATACTAGCATATATAAATCAAGGGGGAGTCATCGCTTGGATACTCTTAGTTATGGGTATCTTTGGGATTAGCATAAGTATTTATAAAACCATACAATTTGCTTACATCCTAAAACACAAACAAAAACACCTCCTCTTACTAGCAAAACAGATACAACAACACAATATAAAAGAGAAAAGTGAGTTCGCAAAAGAGTATATCAACTCTTTTATCAACAAAAAAGAGTCTGGTCTTCCAACTATCAGAATAGTTGCTACAATCTCCCCACTTTTAGGACTCTTAGGAACAGTTATAGGGATTTTGCTAACTTTTGAAACCATCTCTCAATCAGGTTTAGAGGATGCTAAACTTTTTGCAGATGGCATAGCCTTAGCCCTCATTACGACTATCATTGGGCTTATCGTCTCTATCCCTCACTATATAGCCTATAACTATCTTGTCCATCAGTTAGATTCCTTGCAAATAGAGTTTGAAAAAGAGTTTTTACTCCATCAAAAAGAGATTGCATGAAAAGAAGGGAATATATCAGTCCAGATATCACTCCGCTTATAGATATTGTTTTTTTATTGCTCATCTTTTTTCTTGTAAGCTCTGTTTTTAAAAAAGAGGAAAATCATTTACAAATCAATCTTCCACAAACCAAAGGGGAGAAAATCATAAAAAAAGAGGAGATGATTAAACTCAGTTTAAAAGAGGAAAAACTTTTTATGAATGATCAAAAACTTGAAGTACCATTAGAGCTTTTTTTACAAAATTATCAAAAAAACTTAGCCATTCATATCTATATAGATAAACAAACGACTTATGAGACAATTCTTCCATTACTTACAAAGATAAGCCAACTAGGATTTGAAAATCTACATCTCATGGGTATGCAAAACTAAATTTTGGGCAAAAAAAAGCGCTCAGGGCGGGCAACCCGAGCGCTATTTTTAAAAGTTTTTAAGTTCTATCTACAAAAAGGAGGTTTTTGTCTTGGTAATGAAAGTATAACTCTTGTGATTAAACACTAAATTAATTTTTTATTAACAAAAAGTAAATGAGAGATATTTTCTCTTAATTGGCGAGGATTTTCTCTAATTTATCCAACTCTTTTTCACTAAATACTTCGATACCATGCTCTTTTAAAACTTTAGCTGTTATACCATCCCCTTGCCTAAAAGTATGACTAAAAGTTCCATCATAGATAACATTACTCCCACAAGAGGGTGAGCGAAACTTCAAGATAGCATACTTTATATGATGTTCTTCACAAAGAGCGAGAGCTTTTTTTGCTCCCTCTTTAAAAAAGAGCGTTTTATCTTCTCCTGCTTGGTTGATAGCTTTGTTGTTAATGATTTCAACTGGGATACGAGGCGTAGGCAATCCACCCTCTACTTCTGGACAGATACCCACAAGTAAATCTTCTTTTAAAAGTTTTTGGATAAAAGGCTCTTGCGTGATGTCATTGTTCCCGCCATCGTATTTGACATTTTCTCCAAGCAGACAAGAGCTTATGAGAATTTTTTCTTTTTTCATTTAAAAATCTCCTTACTATATCTTAGATATGAAGATTTCACTCTTTTATACTCAAAGCAATCTCTCTAGCTTTTTTCTTAGCATTTTCAACCTCATCTAAAACCAATGCCACAGCCATTCTTCTTCCCGCATGGCTGTTTGGTTTACCAAAAACTCTCACAAAGGAGTTTTTACTAAAAGCACTCTGTGGGATATCTAAGGTAGGGCTGATTGATTTTGATACGCTTTTATATGCTCCACTAGCACCTTCTCCATAAAAAGTAAAATCGAGTGGAAGATTTAACACCGCTCTTACATGTAAAGCAAATTCACTCTGACTTTGAGTAATCAAAGTTACCATTCCTGTATCGTGAGGACGAGGACTTAACTCACTAAAATAAACTTCATCACCTTTTATAAAAAATTCCACACCAAAAAGTCCACGTCCACCAAGACCATCAGTAACCTTTTTGGCAATCTCTTGCGCTTTTTTGAGTGCAATTTCACTCATAACCATCGGTTGCCAGCTTAAAACATAATCTCCATCTTCTTGGATATGACCTATGGGTTCACAAAAGATTGTTTGTGTATCATTTCTTACTGTAAGTAGAGTTATCTCATAATCAAACTTGATAAACTCCTCTACGATAAGCTCACTTGCATCACCTCTAGCCTCTTTTGCTTTTTCCCAAGCTCTTTGTATCTCGTGTGCTTCTTTAATCACACTTTGTCCATGCCCAGAAGAGCTCATAACTGGTTTTACCACACATGGCAAGCCCAAAATTTCTGTGGCTTTTTGTAATCCTTCTAAATCTTTCACAAAGAGGTATTTACTCGTTTTTACGCCCAACTCTTTTGCAGCAAATTCACGGATATTTTTTCTATTCATCGTCTTTTGAACAGCTTGTGCGTTAGGGATGACATAAAAACCCTCATTTTGGGCTTGCAAGAGTGCTTCGATACTCAAAGCTTCTATCTCTGGCAAGATGTATGTTGGCTTTTCTCTTCGGATTACCTCTAAGAGTTCCTCTTTATCTTTCATATTTACAACATAACTTTTATTTGCTACTAAATGTGCTGGGGCATTAGGATATGAGTCTACTGCTATCGTTTCTATACCTAATCTTGCTGCTTCAAGGACAACTTCTTTACCAAGTTCGCCACTTCCTATAAGCATCATTTTGATACTGTTACTTTTTAATGGTGTTGTAAATTGCATATTTTTCCTCTTTGTAAAAACTATTTTCTTTCAAAAAAGAAATGATAGCTAAATTAAATTTAATAAAGGAAAAAATAAAAAGGGAGAAAGCAGAGAAAAACTTCTCTGCTTGGTATATAAAAAGATTATCTCTTTCAGAGAAAAGATAATGGTAAAGACCATTATCTCTTTCACAGAAACTTTTAATTTCTGCTTTAGGCAGCCATTAACGTTTTGAGAATTGAGGAGACTTTCTTGCTTTTTTCTTACCGTATTTTTTACGCTCAACTGTTCTTGAGTCACGAGTCAATAAACCTTTTGGTTTAAGCTCTGCTCTAAACTCAGCATCCATACTTGCTAGTGCTTTTGAGATACCATGGCGAAGTGCATCAGCTTGAGCTGAATAACCACC
>DLUF01000030.1 GCA_002742765.1 Sulfurospirillum sp. UBA12182
TAAACGAGTTCTTTCATCTGCAACAAAAGAGTCTTTGAAAGGATTTAAATAGGTTGGCACAACAAAAAGAGTCTCTATATCTAAAGTTTTTAAAGCTTCATTGACAATCGACTCATGCCCTTTGTGAGGTGGGTCAAAAGAACCTCCAAAAATCGCTATTTTCAACAAAGTTTCCTTTTAAACTTTTTCATACTTGATTTTAGATAAAATATGCACATTTTGTATTATATCTAAACTGGTATAAATTGGACTAAAAAGGAAAAAATATGGCACTAAAAGTTGCGATAAATGGTTTTGGACGTATAGGAAGATGTGTCGCTAGAATTATCAGCTCTAGGGATGACGTAGAATTAGTGTGTGTAAATGATACAGCTAGTAGAGAGATGACAGAACAACTTTTAAAATATGATAGTGTTCATGGTACTTTTGATGGAGTAGTGAAAACTTTAGAAGATGGCTATATGCAAATTGGTAATTCAAGAGTCAAAATGTTTTCTACAAGAGACCCAAAAGAGTTGAATTTTTCTGATTACGGTGTAGATGTTGTACTAGAGTGTACGGGTGCATTTTTGACTAAAGAGAAAGCTCAAGTTTTTATAGATAATGGTGTGAAAAAAGTTCTTATGTCTGCTCCTGCTAAAGATGATACTCCAACATTTGTTATCGGTGTAAATGAAGATAAATACGCAGGTGAAGCTATCGTTTCAAATGCAAGTTGTACGACAAACTGTTTAGGACCTATCGCAAAAGTTTTAGATGATGCTTTTGGTATAGATAAAGGTTTGATGACCACAATCCACGCTTACACTAATGATCAAAATATTTTAGATGTAAAACACTCAAAAGATTTGCGTCGTGCACGTGCTGCGGCTGTAAATATGATACCAACTACAACAGGAGCTGCAAAAGCTATCGGTCTTGTTTTACCTCAGTTAAAAGGGAGATTACACGGACAGAGCGTAAGAGTTCCAACTCCAAATGTATCAATGGTTGATTTAAACGTTTTAGTAAAAAAAGATACAACTATTGCTGAAGTAAATGCACTATTAAAAGAGAAAGCTGAAAATGAACTAGCTGGTATCGTTTTAATTGATGAAGAGTATAGAGTATCACAAGATTTCCAAAGTAGCTCATATAGCTCTGTTGTAGCAAGTGATTTAACTCAAGTAATTGCTGGAAATATGATAAAAGTTATGGCTTGGTATGATAATGAGTGGGGATATTCAACTCGTTTGATTGATATGGCTTTACACATAAGCAAATAAAGGAAATTTGGATGGTTCGCTCCGTAAAAGATATTGATATCGCAAATAAAAAAGTTTTTATAAGATGTGATTTTAACGTTCCTTTAGACGAGTTTTTAAATATCACCGATGATAGACGTGTAAAATCAGCAATGCCAACTATCAAATACTGTTTAGACCAAGGTTGCGCAGTAATCTTGGCTAGCCATCTAGGGCGTCCAAAGGGTGTTTATGAGGAGAAATACTCCTTAGCCCCTGTTTATAAAAGACTGACTAGATTGTTGAGCGAAGAAGTTAAATTTGCAAAAGATGTAGTGGGTGAAGATGCTATCTTAAAAGCGAATGAACTTAAAAGTGGACAGGTTTTATTGCTTGAAAATTTGCGTTTTGAAAAGGGTGAAACAAGCAATGACGCAGAGTTTGCAAAAAAATTGGCTGGTTTAGCTGAAGTTTATGTAAATGATGCTTTTGGTGTTTGTCATAGAGCCCATGCCTCAGTGGAAGCGATAACGAAGTTTTTTGATGAAAAAAGTAGTGCGGCTGGATTTTTACTCCAAAAAGAGGTAGAGTTTTCACACAACCTTTTAAAACGCCCTACGAGACCATTTGTTGCTGTTGTCGGAGGCAGTAAAGTGAGTGGAAAACTTCAAGCTTTAAGAAACCTACTTCCAAGAGTTGACAAACTCATCATTGGTGGAGGGATGGCTTTTACATTTTTAAAAGCACAAGGCTTAGATGTAGGTAACTCTTTGGTTGAAGATGAGTTGCTCCCAGAAGCTTTACATGTAATGGATGAAGCAAAAAAATTGGGTGTAAAACTTTATCTACCAGTAGATGTTGTGGCTGCACAAACTTTCTCCGCAGATTCTACGATGAAGTTTGTAACAACTCAAGAGATACCAAAAGGATGGATGGGACTTGATATAGGACCTGCTACTTCAAGACTTTTCCGTGAAGCCCTAAACGATGCTCAAACGATACTTTGGAATGGTCCTATGGGTGTTTTTGAAATGGAAAAGTTTTCAAAAGGAAGTTTTAAAATGTCTCATACGATAGCAGAAGCTCATGCTACTACTGTTGTAGGTGGAGGCGATACTGCAGATGTCGTAGCTCGTGCGGGAGATGCTGATGAAATGACCTTTATTTCCACAGGAGGTGGAGCGAGTTTAGAGCTTATCGAAGGGAAAGAACTTCCTGGTGTTAAGCCTTTAAAACTAAAGGAAGCCTAATGATTATAGCCTCAAACTTTAAGACAAACCATACAAGAAAAGCTACGAGAGAGTTTGTAGAATTTATAAATAATTTTCTAAAAGATACAAATGATAAGCATCAAATAAGAGTTTATCCAAGTTTTACAGCTTTAGATGTATTTGATACTGTAACTGCTATGAAAGTTGGTGCGCAAAACTTTTATCCTGTAGATAAAGGCTCTTTTACTGGTGAAGTTGGATATGAACAGCTAGAAGAATTTGGTGTTGATTCTGTTTTGGTAGGTCACTCTGAAAGACGTCATATCTTAGGAGAAAGACAAGAAATTCTTTTAAAAAAGTTTCACTTTGCTAAAGAAAAAAATCTTGAAATAATCTATTGTATAGGTGAACCACAAGAAGTAAGAGAAGCAGGGATTGAAGCTGTTATGAACTATCTATGGGAGCAATTAGAAGGAATTGATTTAGCTTATGAAAGGCTTGTCGTAGCGTATGAACCAGTTTGGGCGATAGGAACAGGGCTTACTGCAAGTTTAGAAGATATCCAAGAGACTCACGCTAGACTGAGAGAAAGAGTTGAAGCACCTATCCTTTATGGTGGAAGTGTGAAAGTGGAAAATATTTATGAGGTTTTAAGCGTTAAAAACTGTGATGGAGTTTTGGTTGGAACTGCTAGTTGGGAAAAAGAATCTTTTTGCAAGATGATAGAACTAGCACAAACATTAAAGGCATAAAAAGATATATTTGGCTTTGTTCAAATAAAAATAAAACATTTTGGAGAGTTTATAATGGTAATGAAGGGCAAAAAAGGTTTAATCGTAGGAATCGCAAATAACAAATCAATCGCTTATGGTATAGCAAAAGCTTGTAAAGCACAAGGCGCAGAACTAGCGTTTACATACTTAAATGAGCAGTTAGAAAAAAGAGTAAGACCAATCGCTGAAGAGTTTGGTGCAACAAGTGTTTATGAACTTGATGTAAATAATCCAGCGCATTTAGATGCGCTTAGAGCATCTCTTGAGAAAGATTTTGGAAAGATTGATTTTGTTGTTCACTCAGTTGCATTTGCTCCAAGAGAAGCACTTGATGGTGCATTTATCGATACAACGAAAGAAGCTTTTGATATCGCTATGGGAACATCAGTATATTCACTCATCTCACTCACTCGTGCTTGTATGCCTGTTATGAATGATGGTGGTTCTGTTTTAACGTTAAGCTATCTTGGTGGGCCAAAATATGTACCACATTATAATGTTATGGGTGTTGCAAAAGCAGCTCTTGAATCAAGTGTAAGATATCTTGCCGTTGATTGTGGTAAGAGACAAATCAGAGTAAATGCGATAAGTGCTGGACCTATTAGAACACTTGCCGCTGCTGGTATTGGTGATTTTAGAATGATACTTAACTGGAATGAAGTCAATGCTCCTTTGAAAAGAAATGTAACAACTGATGAAGTTGGAAACTCAGGAATGTATCTTTTAAGTGACCTTTCATCTGCAGTGACTGGCGAAGTTCACTATGTGGATAATGGCTACAACATCATGGGTATGGGTATGGCAGAAAGCGATGAAGAGGGCAAAACTCATCTTGCTTGGGATTTACAAAAATAATTCTATGATACGACTTACACTACAAAAGCTTTTTTATGTAGTGTTGATGCTACTTATCATAAGTATCATCTCTTTTGGGGCTATTCATCTAGCCCCAAACTCGTTTTTTGCTAGTGGAGAGCTCAATCCAAATATCACTCCAGAATCTTTAGAACAGCTCAAAAAAGTTTATGGACTTGATAAATCATTAGTAGTCCAGTTTTTTTCTTGGTTAGGGGCTATAATCCAGCTTGATTTTGGTATCTCTTTTGCAAGTGGAAAAGCGGTAAAAGATGAGATACTTTCTCGTTTACCTATTACTCTTTTGTTAAATGGAATTAGCTTTGTTTTAGTTTTTTGTATATCTTTGTATATAGGTATAAACTCTGCGATGAAGAGTGAAACAAAGTTTGATAAAATAGCAAAACAGTTTTCGCTTCTTAGCTACTCTATGCCATCGTTTTATCTAGCTTTACTGCTTACTATTGTCTTAAGTGTGGACTTGAAACTTTTTCCTATCTCAGGGTTACATTCAGTAGATGTTAAAGATGGTTTTTCTTACTATTTAGATTTTGCTTGGCACTTAGTTTTACCTGTTTTTGTGATGGTGTTTGGTGGTATTGGAAGTTTGAGTATGTACATTAGAAGTCTTACTTTGAGTGTTTTAAAGAGTGAATATCTCTTTTTTGCTCTTTCCCGAGGAATAAAAGGTTACAAGCTTTTTAGGTACTTTATTTTGCCAAATATATCTCCTCCTATCGTAACGATTTTGGGATTATCTTTGCCAGGGCTTATTGGTGGAAGTGTTATCTTAGAATCTATATTTGCTATCAATGGAATGGGTCTTTTGTTTTACCAAAGTGCTTTAAGTAGGGATTATCCTGTGATTATGGGGATTTTAATCATCTCCGCCTTTTTGACGCTTTTGGGCAATATAATTGCAGATTTGATACTTTTACGACTTAATCCACACTTTAAAAGAGGTAAAGCTTAAATAAAGTTGCAAAGTAGTAATCTTTAAAAAAATAAATAAGGATACAAGGGTATGAAGATAAAATACACTGGTCCTAGACCTCATATAACACATCATGGAATTACTTTTAAAGATGGAAAAGATGACAAATATGTTTATCTCACCATTGCGATACAAATCTTACAAGCGATAGATAAAGACTTCTCCGATCAAAAATCATATATTTATGATGCATCCACCAAAAGGTTAGATGATGAGACTATGATTAGTATCTTGCTTTCTTATGAAAACAGCTTAGAAGAAGATGTTAAAAAAGAGAGAATTTCCTATGAAAGAAAGCTTGATGAAGAGATTGAAGTTGTCAAAATGAAAGAAAATTTAAATGAAGATGAGAAAAAAACTTGGATAAATAACCTTGAAATTATGAGAGAGTATAGAATCCAAAGAGCAGTCAACAAGATATTTTATATGCATACTATTAAAGAGATCGCAAAGATTATAAGAAGAGAAAAAATACAAGAGATTGATACTCCATTTTTTGAAAAATTCTGGCATGTTTTAAGAACTGTACATGGAGAGTTACTAAGCGGTAAAAGTCCTATAAATAGTGAATTAAAAGTTGAAAAAGACGCAGATTCAAATATGATAGCAAGGCTTAAAATAGCTATTTTTTAAGCCTTACATGTAAAGATTATCCAAAGAGATTTTGTAAAGCGTTAGGGTCTTTTACTACTTCATTTGAGCTTGATTGAGTTGCAGACGAACCACCTATCTCAACAAGTTCGATATCCATACCCACTAGCATAGAAGTTAAACGTATGTTGATACCACTTTTTCCTATCGCTTTTGATTTTTGGTCACTTGGGAGTGTGACGATTGCTTTTCCATTTTCGATTTTAACGTTTGAGATGATGGCTGGAGCAAGTGCACGAGAGATAAAAATTTCTGGTATAGAAGAGTATTCTATACAATCGATGTTTTCATTATGTAGCTCTTTGCTAACAGCATTTATCCTGATACCTTTTGTTCCAACAGTTGCTCCTACTGCATCAATGTTTGGATGCAAAGATGTTAAAGCAACTTTTGCTCTCTCTCCTGGGATTCTAGCAGAGTTGTTGATAGTGATAAGTTCATCTTTAATTTCAGGAACTTCTAATGCTAAAAGAGCTTCTAAAAACTTAGGACTCGTACGAGATAGTTCTACATAGATACCATTTGTTTTGTCTATAAACACTTTTCTTATAACGCCTTTTAAAACATTACCAACTTTAAATTTTTCGCCTTTAATCCTGTTTTTACGTGGGAGAACAGCTCTTACTTCTTCAAACTCTACATAGGTATTTTCATCATTATCAATTCTTGTTACAGTTCCAAAAACACTCTTTCCTACCATGTTTTTGTATTTTTCAAATATTTGGTTTTCTAAAAGTCTTTGTATATGAAACTCTAGCTCTTTGTGTAAAGTTGCAGCAGCAGTACGCCCTAAGTTATCAAGTGGTAGCTCATAGGTTAACTCATCTCCAATCTCAACCTCAGGATCAACTTCTTTAGCTTGTGTTATAGGGATATACTTTTCATCATCGATAGCTAATCTTTCATCATTTTCATCAACAACTAAAACTTTCTGATAGAGTTTTATAGTTTTTGTATCTTTGTCTATTTCTGTGCCATATTCATACTCTTGACCATAAACTTTTTTAGCTGTTTTTGTAAGTGCTAAACCAACTGTCTCTTGAACATCTTTAATATCAAGACCTTTTTCATTTGCAATTGATTGGATGATGTCTATAATTTTTTCCATTATTCCTCTTTTTGTTTGTTATCATTTTGAGATAAATCTCAAAGCTCTATCTTTTTTTAGATAAATTTTATTCTCTTCTTTGACTAAGTACACTAGATTTTTAAGTGAAATTTGTCCTCATTAAAGCCATGCTTTAAGTCGCAATATAAAAATTAAAAGTTTAAATGATTTTAGGGATTGCGAGGAAGAAAGAGATTATATCTTAAATGAACTTTTATTTCCTTTAATGAGTAATTTATTGAAAAGTTGTTATACTAATAAATTATCATCTGTCTTAAAGAAGATAATCCAATATTTTGTTAGAAAAAAGGTAGCCTTATGGAATTGAAATTAGCTAGAAATGAAATCAATGGAAAACCAAAAGCAGTTCAGTTAGAGAAGATTGAAGAGATTATTGCAAAAGAGAATCAAAAAATATTCTATTTTGATAAAGAAAATTCACATAAAGATTTGGTGGCTTTAGTGGATTATTTTGAAGAAAAAGATTTTAGTGTGTATCTTCGTGAAGTGAAGTATGGTTTGGGTGAAGAGGATTACATGTACGAGGTTCATATACTCTAAAATGAAGAAGCTTTATATAGAAACTTTAGGATGTGCGATGAATGTTCGAGATAGCGAACATATCATCGCTGAGCTTAGCTCAAAAGAAAATTATGCCCTTACACAAGATGTTCAAGAGGCAGATTTGATTTTGATAAATACTTGTAGCGTTAGAGAAAGACCTGTTCATAAACTTTTTTCTGAAATTGGAACGTTTAACAAGATAAAAAAAGAGGGTGCAAAAATAGGCGTTTGTGGTTGTACAGCGAGCCACTTAGGAGATGAAATTTTTAAAAAAGCTCCCTCAGTTAACTTTGTACTTGGTGCTAGAAATGTTTCAAAAATTTCACAAGCAGTCAAAAATGAAAAGTTTATAGATACTGATATCAATTATGATGAAAGTACTTATGCTTTTGGTGAATATAGAAACTCTATTTATAAAGCTTATATAAATATCTCGATTGGCTGTGATAAGCAATGTACCTATTGTATTGTTCCTCATACAAGAGGAGAAGAGATATCAATTCCTCCTGAACTCATAGTACAAGAAGCAAAAAAAGCTGCATTAACAGGTGCGAGAGAGATATTTTTACTTGGACAAAATGTAAATAATTATGGAAGAAGATTTTCTCAAAAAAGAGATCAAAAGATAGACTTTGCAGACCTTTTAAATATGATAAGTGAAATTCCACAAGTGGAACGTATCCGTTTTACCTCGCCTCATCCTTTACATATGGATGATAAATTTTTAGAAACTTTTGCAAATAATCCTAAGGTATGTAAATCTATGCATATGCCACTTCAAAGTGGTTCAACTCATATTTTAGAGCAGATGAAAAGGGGTTATAGCAAAGAGTGGTTTTTAGATAGAGCTATGAAGTTAAGAGGTATGATTCCAGATGTGAGCATTAGTACAGATATCATCGTTGGTTTTCCAGGAGAGAGTGATGAAGACTTTGAAGATACAATGGATGTATTAGAAAAAGTTAAATTTGACCAAGTTTTTTCTTTCAAATACTCCGCTCGTCCTTTGACAAAAGCAGCAGAATTTACTAATCAAGTTGATTCGCAAATTGCTTCAGATAGACTCACAAGACTTCAAAAAAGGCAAGATGAAATCCTTGATGCAATAGCTGATGAAAAACTTAATAAAGAATATGAAGTATATTTTGATGAGTTAAGAAACAACTCAATGGTAGCTGGCAGAAGCGATAACAATTCCCTTATCTGTGTTAAAGGTTCAGAAGAGCTTTTAGGACAACTCTTAAAAGTAAAAGTTACAAATCCTAAAAGAGCAGTTCTTTATGGTGAGATAGTTGGCTAATACAAAAGCTATCAAAAAAAGAGTTTTAGAGGCGATTGCGCCTCCTCTTTTATATGTTGTTTTGTATTTTATATACTTTACATGTAAAAAGCAATTTCACTATGATAAGCAAAAAATTCTTGATACAACGCCTTGTGTTTTTGCTTTTTGGCATGGAGAGCTTATCATGATCCCTTTTGCTTATACAAGATATAGAGGACGAAAAAGTATAGATTCTATCATCAGTGAGCATAGTGATGGTGAAATTGCTAGTAAGTTTATAGAACTTGTAGGTGGTGGAGTGATTAGAGGGAGTTCAACAAGAGGAGGCATCAAAGCCTTAAAAGCAGCTTTCAAATCACTCGACAGAGGCCGAGATATCGGTATCACTCCAGATGGCCCAAAAGGTCCAAGACATAGTGTATCAGACGGAGTTGTGAAAATAGCACAAAAAAAACAAGTTCCCATCGTTGCTATGAATTGTAAGCCAACTTCTTGTTGGCAGTTTAACAGTTGGGATAAGGCTTTTATACCAAAGCCTTTTTCTAAGTTAGATTTTTATTTCTCAGATCCATTTTATATTCATGAATTGGATGAGGAAGAAGCAAAGGAAGAGATTAGAAAAAGGATGTTGCAAAATGCTTTCTAAAGTTTCTCTTATTGTTGGCTCTTTTTTGTTGGTTTTAGGAGTTTATCTCTATTTCTCCTCCAATGCCTCTTATAATAACTCCATACAAGCTAGAATCTACTATTTTATAGGCAATTATGATGAAGCTTATGCGTATGCAAAAAGAGCATACGAACAAGACCCATATAACAAAATGGCATTTACTGTTCTCACACAAAGTCAGATAGCTCAAAAGTATGAAAAGTATATAGAATTAGGCAATGAATACTTAGTAAAAATCGATGAAATAAGTGCAAAAAAAGTTTTTGCTGATGATGATAGAGTAAGAATTAAGTTGATGTGTGAAGTGATGATTGATTCATATGCTAGTTTAGTTTCTACAAAACTTACTGATAAAGAGCTTTTACAAAAGAGTGAACAGATGTATAAAAAATTCAAAAAACTGTATGAGGAACTCTTTTAAAAACTTAGGATAGAGCGGAACTTAAGCAAAAATAGTTTAATATATTAAGAATTTAATAAATAGAGTTAGGATGTTATGTCACTAAATAAAGCTGTACAGAAGTACTTTAGTAATGTTTTTGTCTCTGTTATACGCTATAGTAGTGAATGGCAACTCTATGCAAAAGTTATAAAAAATGGAGCTTTAGTTAAAAAGTTTTCCAAAGTCTTTCCAAGTGAATCGGATGAAGTTTTAGGTAAAGATTTAGAAAATTATATAGATGAACTCTATGATGGATATCATTTTGTTTATGTTGCTTTTTTCTTAAATTCTATGGGACAAGGTGCACTTAAAGGTATCAGCAATGCTGATTTTGAAAAAAATAGTATCGATATCAAAAATGTAACTTCTTTAAAATTTGAAGATAAATTTTCTATCTATGCATCTTATATTGACATCAACTGGGCTAGAAATATTTTTAAAAATGTAGGTTTGGATTTTATTTTTTCACCTTTTTGTTTAACCTATAACCTCCTTCTTAACAATGCCACTTCACAAACAAGAGCACTTTATCTATTAAACCACGAAGATTTTATTTCTATTAGTGTGTATGAAGGCAAAGAACTTCTTTTTGGTTCTTTTTTCAAAACATCAACAAATGAAAATCTTGTTGCAGGAGAAGAGATAGATAACTGGGATGAAGCAGAAGATGAGAAGGGCGTTAGTAATTTGATTGAATTAGATTCAATCGAAGAAGATAGTGGAGAATTTAGCTCTTTAGAAGATTTGGATGATTTAAATGATTTGGATTCTTCACAGAACGAAGCAAGTGAAGCAACCTTTAGCGATCTTGATGAAGAAGAAAAAACTTTAGGACATTTTTCTACTCCAGATGAAAGTAGTTTAGAACTTTTTGGGAGGGAATTGCTTGTTTATAAATATCTTTTTTCTTCTATCAAAGAGTTTTATCATAATGACTTATATGAAAGTGATTTTATTGAAAAGATAGTCATTTTTGATGGCTATGAAGTGAGTTCAGATTTGATTGAACTTATTGAAAATGAGCTAATGATGGATATAGAGTTGCATAAGATAGATTTGGGTGAGAGTATCTGTGACATGGCTATGAAGGAGATTAAACTATGATGTATAGTTTTATTAAACCTCGCAAAAAATCTCTCTTTTCTATGTTTACAAAGATTTGGATGGTTTTTATCACTAGTGTAGTTGTGATTTTAACTATTTTTACCCTTTTTATCGTCTATAAAGTGCATGATTTTCAAGATGAAGCGAAATTGATTGATGCCCAAAGGGTTGAACTGGAAAAAAATATTGACACAATTGATGAAAAAATCGGATTTATTTTAAGACAAAAAGCACTCTCTGAAGAGATATATGCAAATAATGTGGTTTTAAAAGATAGCATGAAAAATCTTTTTGATTTAGTTCCAGATCAGATTACACTCAATAAAGTCCTTATGGATAAAAACTCATTAGTTATCTATGGTACTACACCAACAGAAGATACCTTTAATTTTCTTCTAGCAGCACCTTTAAAATCCATTTTTCACACAAGCCAAACAGTTTTTTATCTAACGAGTGAAGGCTGGTACAACTTTGTAAGTACTAACAAGATAGTAAACGATGAAATCGAGGGAGTTGAGTGATGGATAAGAGTATGGAGCGAATTGATATTATCAAACTTCTTATCTTTCTTATGGTATTTATTGTTATTACTCTTTCGATGATTCTTTTTTTAATTATTCCAAATGTTAAAGATTATAGAGCTTCAAAAAGTATCCATAAAAAGGCTGTTGTACACAAGATGAGAGTTCAGAGCGTTCTTGATGAAAGAGAGGCTGAACATGCAAAGCTCAAAGAGGAAAATAGACGCTCGATTACAGCTTTTATGCATAAATTTTCAAGTGAAAATTTTATGGTTTATGCCAAAAAGTTTTTTGAGGATGTAGAATTAAAAGAGATTGAGAAAAAAGAGCATAAAAAAGAGTTTTCAGAGTACTCGTTAAAAGTAACATCTTCTTTAAAAAGCCCGACAAATTTCTATCTTTTTTTAGAGGGGCTTAATCGCTATGAAAACGTTATACAAGCAGATTTTCCAATCCATATGGAGTCAAATGAGAGTAAAATCTCTTCCTCCTTTACGATAAGAGTTTACGAACTTCACTAGGCGAAATGCCAGCATCAACAAGATAGGGTCTGATTTTTTGTGGAATTTTGTTTATACGACAAAGTTCTTTAAAATTTTTCTCCATTTTTGTTTTTGAAAAAGGAGCTAGAAAGATATACTCCTCATCAAAGCTAACGACAATTTTTTTGCCTATAACACAGTCTTTTGCTCTTAAAATCTCTTCTCTTTGAGCCTTGCTTAAAAGATATCCTAGCTGTTTTACAACTTTATCAATACCTCTTATATTTAAAAGGTCATCTTCATTTCTTAAAAGGATATAGAGCTTTTTAAGATGTAGCTTTGTTTTTGGTTTGAGCCTTTGTACATCTTCTTGAAGATACTGGAAACTTTGAAGGATACCAGCTTTATACTCTTTTAGGAAACTATTTGCATAGTGGTGTCTTATATGGTTTCTTTTATATCTATTTGCCTCATTTGAAGAGTCAAGAAAATGTTTGATGTTGTTTACATGTAAAAACAGTTCAATCTCTTCTTTGGAAGTTTCTAAAAAAGGACGTATGATAAAGTAGTCATTTTTTTCTTGTATCTCTTCAAACCCCAACATTTCAACTAAGCCAGCTCCTTTACCTAGTTGCATAAAAAACCACTCTAATCTATCGTTTAAATGGTGCGCTGTTAAAAGATTTTTATAATGGTGTTGTTGCATAATTTGTTCAAAAAATTCATATCTTTTCACTCTAGCAAAATGCTCAAAGTTTTGATTTTCTAGTTTACATGTAAGAGTAAAACATTGTTTGTTAAACCGTTTTGCCAACTCTTTAGCATAAGATTCTTCTGCATCACTCTCTTTTCTTGTTTTATAATTTACCAAAGCGATATCAAATTCAATACCATAAGAGAGTAGAGTATAAAAAAGAGCATTAGAATCACTTCCTGCTGAGTAGGCTAAGAGATTTTTAGCTCCACGAAGAGTCTCTTGTGTTCTAGCTGAGAGCTTTGGTAACTGTTGCAATAAGTTTATCTCCTACACATTCTTGAACATATGCCATATATCTTTTTCCAACTTCTACTTTTCCAACTTCACTATCATTGATAAGAATTTCTCCGTCGATTTCTGGTGCCCAACTTATCTTTCTCGCACCTATGAAAAACTCATGTTCGCTACTCTCGCCCTCTGTTAAAATCTCGATTTGAGTATGCACATCTTTTAGAAGGGATTTTTCATTTGTGAGTTTTACTATCTCCTCTAGGGTATCTACTCTTTTGTCAATGAGCTTTTGAGGAGTTTTTTCTTGCATCTCATACGCTGCTGTATCTTCTTCATCAGAGTATGGAAAGATACTAATACGGTCAAATTCAAACTCTCTTACGAACTCTACTAACTCTTCAAACTCTTCTTCACTCTCCCCTGGATGTCCTATAATAAAGCCTGTTCTTATAAAACTATCTGGAGCATTTTTCATCATTTGTAAAAGTTCTAAAATTCTTTCTTTACCAGCTCCTCTTTTCATTCTTTTGAGCATGTTATCATTGATATGTTGGATTGGCATATCAAAATAGTTATGGAAAACTTTTGAAGCAATGATAGTTTCAATCAATGCATTAGATGTGGTTGTAGGATAGAGATAAAGGATTCTAGCACTTTTGACACCCTCTATTTTTTCAATTACTTTTATAAGTTCTATAAGACCATCTTTGATGTTTAAATCTCTTAGATAAGAGCTGCTATCTTGAGAGATAAAGCTAAAATCATAAAATCCTTTTGCTACCAAAGTTTGTACTTCTTTTTCAACAGAACGAAGAGTTCTTGAGTGTAATTTGCCTTTAAAAGTAGGGATAGCACAAAAACTACAAGCTTGATTACAGCCTTCTGAAAGCTTGATATACGCATGAGCATTTGAACCAGTGACAACTCTCTCTTCTTCGTCTAAAAGGTAGGTTATAGGGCTAAATCGACTCTCTTTTTTTGCTATGAGTTCATCTATCTTGTCATAATCCCCAACACCACTAAAAAGATCAACCTCAGGAAGCTCTTTTTGTAATTCCTCTTGATATCTTTGAGTAAGACAGCCTGTTACTACAAGTAAAGAGTCTTCTTTTCTCAACTCATGCAAAGAAAAGATAGTATCTAAACTCTCTTCTTTAGCTGGTCCTATAAAACCACAAGTATTGACGATAAGTACATCTGCGATTTGAGGTTCATCTGTTATCTCATAATCTTTTAATCTGCCAAGCATTACTTCTGAATCAACTAAGTTTTTATTGCAGCCTAAAGAGACAAGATAGAGTTTTTTGTTTTGCATATTTACATCCATATATTATCGATTAATCTAGTAGTTCCTACTTTAGCAGCAACTAAGATGATAGAGTTTTTGATTTGGAGCATATCTAGTTTTTGGAAATCTCTTGAGACAATTTCTATATATTCTACTTCTATATCACACATAATCTCTTGCATTTTTGCCTTGATGCTAGTAGCATCTAAATTTCCTTGCATAACTTCTCTGGAAGCGATTTTAAGTGATTTAGAGATACTTAAAGCTTTTTGTTTTTCAACTTCACTCAGGTAAACATTTCTTGATGATAGAGCTAGTCCATACTCATCTCTTACGATTTCACAAGGGATAATGTTAACATCCAAAAAGAGAGTTTGCACCATATTTTGAAGAAGAAAAAGTTGCTGCGCATCTTTTTTTCCAAAGTATGCATTTGTTGGTTTTACAAGGTTAAACAGTTTTAAAACTACTCTTAAGACTCCATCAAAGTGACCAGGACGCTTAAATCCTTCTAATGCAAAGCTACTTTTGGCAGGAGCTAGAATGAGCGGTTCATCTTTAAAATACATTGTTTGGACACTAGGCATAAAAAGAGCATCTACATTTGCTAGTTCACAGATTTTGATATCTGCTTCATAACGTTTTGGATACTTTTCAAAATCTTCACCTTCTAAAAATTGTGTAGGATTTACAAAAATTGAAACAATGGTTATCTCATTTTCTAAAACAGATTTTTTAATCAAAGAGATATGTCCTTGATGTAAAGCCCCCATTGTAGGGACAAATCCTATTTTATTTTTTTCAAGACTAGAAGAAGATTTTAAAGTATTTCTAAAATCAGTTAATTCTTGAATAGTTTTTAAAATTTTCATTTTAGGCACTTTATAGTAAAATAATAGATTAAATCAAAGGTGACATTATAACTAAATAATAGACTTATTTCATAACCCCATGGAGTCATAGCTTTGTAAGATAAGTGTTATCACAAGGCGAAACGACAAAGAACTAGCTAAAGCTAATTTGAGGAGTTTCAACGAAGTGAGAATTTTATCTCACAAAGCCCATAGGGAGCATATATAAGAGGTCATCTTTTGCAAGATATTTTATCGCTTTAGCTTTGGCTAGAGCTTAAAAATCTCTTGCAAAATCTAACACCCTTCTTTAAGCTCTATGAACTTCAGAGGGTTATGAAAGAAGTCTAATATATCAAAAAGGTTGAATGTGGATAACTATGAGTATACTGAACTTTTAAAAAAGCTTAGTATTAAGATAGACAATATAGCTAAAATCATTAAGCCAGAAAAGCTACAAAATCGGCTTAAAGAAATCGAAGATATGGAACAAGACCCCTCTTTTTGGGAAGACGCTGCAAAAGCTGCTTTAATCTCAAAAGAAAAAACAGCTGCTAGTTCTATCTTGGGAAGATATAAAAAAGCAAAAAATAGTCTTGATGATACAAAAGAGATTTATGAGATGGCTTTAGAAGAGGGTGATGAAGATACTGCAACAGAAGTTATGTCAGAAGCAGATAGCTTAGAGAGCCTTGTTTCAAAGTTAGAGATAGCGATGATGCTTAGTGGAGAAAACGATAGTAAAGATGCTATTGTTTCTATTCATCCAGGGGCTGGTGGAACTGAGAGTCAAGATTGGGCAAGTATGCTTTATCGTATGTATCTAAGATGGGCTGAGAGAAATAACTTTAAAGTTGAAACTTTGGATTTCCAAGAGGGTGATGAAGCAGGACTGAAAGATGTGAGTTTTATCATACGAGGGGTTAATGCATATGGATATCTTAAAGCAGAAAATGGTATTCATAGGCTTGTAAGAATTTCTCCTTTTGATGCAAATGCTAAGAGACATACCTCTTTTAGTTCTGTTATGGTAAGCCCTGAAGTAGATGATGATATCGATATTGTTATTGAAGATAAAGATATCAGGGTAGATACATACAGAGCGAGTGGTGCAGGAGGACAACATGTTAATAAAACAGATTCTGCTATCCGTATAACTCATATCCCAACAGGGATAGTGGTACAGTGTCAAAACGATAGAAGTCAACATAAAAATCGTGCAAATGCAATGAAAATGCTCAAATCAAGACTTTATGAACTAGAACTTGAAAAACAACAAGCTTTAAAAGATGGAGTTGAAAAGAGTGAGATAGGTTGGGGGCATCAGATAAGGAGTTATGTTCTTGCACCTTATCAACAAGTTAAAGATACAAGAAGCAATATAGCCTACTCAAATGTAAATGCTATATTAGATGGTGACATCTCTAAGATTATAGAAGATGTCTTAATTTCACAACAAAAGTAGCGATAGCGGTTGTGAAGCAAACTTTCTTTGAAAAGTAGCGATAGCGGTTGCGAAGCAAACTTTGTGAAAAATAAAATATAAAAGGATAAAGTATATGACAAACCTCAGTAATGAAGCAATTTTAGTTCAGTTAGACTATACAGTAAATGAAAGTGCATTAGCCCAACTAGAAAAAGCAAAAGAGAATACAAATAATTTTGATTATGTTGAAAAGCATCTCTTAACGCTTCATGATCAACTTAAATCACATCTCTCTTATGTAGCTCTTTCAAGTAATAAAGATTACTTTAAAATTAAAAATGAGGCAAAAGGTGATGAGATGATTGCTGAGGTGGATGAGATGATTCAAAAGTGGTCACAAAAATATAAGATAGATTTAGAAAAAGTTCCTGGGAAAAATACTTACTATGTACTAGGATATAATAAATAATATGGTGGAGT
>DLUF01000051.1 GCA_002742765.1 Sulfurospirillum sp. UBA12182
TTTAGAATCTTTACATGTAAAGGCTTTTGAAGCAAGAGAAGATTTAAAAGCGATGCAAAATTTTCAAGATATAGCAAAAAAAAATGTAGATCTTATAAAGGCTGATGATTATCCAAAGATAAATGGTTTTGCAAAATATGGCTTTTATGATAGTTCTCTCTCAAGCTCTTCAAAAAAAGATTATTATATGGCGGGTATCAATATAGAGTTAAACATCTTTGATGCTTTTAAAAGTAGCTATGCAAAAGAAAAAGAAGAAGTAAAATATAAAAAACAAGCACAAGTTGTTCAAGAGTATAAAAACTCGATTATAAAAGATATTGATGAGAGTTTTTACAATATGCAAAACTTTCTTAAGATAGAAAAAGAGAGTGAAGCTACTTTAGAACTCAATGAACTCCTATTTGAAAAAACAAAATTGATGTATGAAAATCAGATGATCTCTATAACAGAACTTTTAGAAGCAGAAGCCAATTTGTATAATGCAAAATCAAGGTATATTCAAGCACGTTTAAACACAATTATTTCTAAAAGTCAATTACTTCTACTTATCGGTAATAAGGATTTAAAAAAATGAAAACTATCTTATCTTTTTTAGTTGTGAGCATGAGTCTTTTTGCAAATGATTTTATGAGTGTTAAACCTTTGATGAAAGATGTTAGTGATAAAAGTGTTATCAGTGGGATTGTTGTTGCAAAAAATGAACAAGTTGTTTCAACGAGAAATTCTGGTCGTATTGTTGATATCAGAGTTCAAGAGGGTGATTTGGTAAAAAAAAGGGGATATCGTAGTTAGAATTGATCCAATTGAGCTCAGTACAAAAATCTCAAGTGCAAAATCAACTCTCCAAATCCAAGAGTCGAGTTTAGATTCTGCGAATGCAAACTTACTAAAAGCTAAAGCAGATGTAGAGATTCAAAGTCGCCTTTTAGAAGAGGCAAGAGAGGATTTAAAGAGGTTTAAAAACCTTTTTGATAATGGAGTTTTATCCAAAAGAGAGTTTGATAAAAAAATGTTAGAAACCTCTATTAAAGAGGATAAGTACAAGATAGCAAAGCATAATCTCAAAGTTGCACAAAATCAAGTAGACTCAGCTAAATCAGGATTAAATGTAGCAAACTCTGAACTTGCAAATGTGAAAAATCAACTCCAATATAGCTATCTCGAAGCTGAGTTTGATGGTGTGGTGATTACAAAATATAAAAATAAGTTTGAGACAACCATGCCAGGTGAGCCTATCTTAAAAATAGTCTCTTTAAAAAAATTAAGAGTAGAAGCGAGAGTACAAGAGAGTGATATCAATCATATACAAGTAGGAGATGTAGTAGAGATACAAATCCCCTCTTTATCAAAGTTTATCAAAGGAGTTGTGGCAATTAAGTCTTCTCAAGGAGATGCACTAACACATACGTATATGGTGAAATTTGATGTTGATGAAGAGGGACTTTTACCTGGGATGTTTGCAAAAGTTTATCTTGTGGGTACAAGCGAAAAGATGCTCACTCTTCCTCCTTCTTCGCTGATAACCAAAGCAGGAGTTTTAGGAGTATTTGTCAAAAAAGAAAAAATCTTAGAATTTCGTCCCATAGAACTTTTGTATCTTGGTGCTGATATGATAGGCGTAAAAGGTTTAAGCCAAGAGGAAGATGTTTTAGTCTATCCTCAGGCTGGTTATTATGATGGGATGAGTTTATGAGTGAGCTTAATATAGCTGGAAAATTAGCAAAGAAGTTTGTTGATTCTCCTTTAACGCCATTGTTAGCGATTGCTATCTTAATCTTTGGCTTAGTCGCAGTTTTTTCTACTCCAAGAGAAGAAAATCCTCAAATCAATGTTCCAGCCGCAAATGTTATTATCTCGTATCCTGGCGCAACAGCAGAAGAAGTAGAAAACATCATAGTAGAGCCACTCTCAAGAAAATTAAAAGAGATGACAGGGGTAAAGCATATCTATGGTGTAGCAAACAATGATATCGGTGTTATCAGTGTTCGTTTTGAGATAGGAGAAGATAAAGAAGATTCATATCTTAAACTTTATGATAGAGTTATGCAAAATATGGATTTACTCCCAAAAGGTGTTCTCCCTCCACTTTTTAAGCCGATTGATATCGATGAAGTCCCCATAGTAACTTACGCGCTTAGTAGTAAAAAGTTTGATGATGCTCAGTTGTATCGCATAGCACAGAGTATACAAAGTGAGATTAGCACGATTAAAGATGTTTCTGTCGTAGGTATCTTAGGAGGACATAAAAAACAGTTCAATATAATCCTTGATCCTTTAAAGCTCTCTACGCTCTCACTGACTCCCCTTGATATACACAACGCTTTAAACCACACAAATCAATCTATCTCTTTAGGTGATTTAGAGGGTAAATCATATGCTTTAAGTGTTAGAGTGAACTCTTTTATCTCAAACATTATGGAGCTTGAAAATTTAGTTATCAGCTCACATGAGGGAAGAGTTGTTTATCTCAAAGATGTTGCACAAATCCAAGAGGGTATAGATATCCAAAACAAGCATGAAACATATACATTCTTAGGGCAAGCAAATGAACAAAAAGTTGTCAATGCAAAACTTGAAAGGTTGAATCAAGTGACGCTTTTTATCTCTAAAAAAAGAGGTTCAAACGCTGTTGTTGTAGCTGATGCTATAAAAGAAAAAGTGAAATCTTTAGAAAAGCAATTACCAAAAGGTGTGGACTTTGTCTTGAGTAGAGATGATGGACATAAGGCAAATGAAGCAGTGAATGAATTGATATTTCATCTTTGGATTTCAATCGTTATCATCGTTATATTGCTTATCTTGATGTTAGGGTGGAGAGAGTCTCTCATCGTAGCTTTTGTTATCCCTCTTATCTTAGGTTTAACACTTTTTGCAGGGATGATGGTTGATCAGACGATAAATCGTATTACTCTCTTTGCTCTTATCCTTGCTTTAGGGCTATTAGTAGATGATGCTATCGTGGTCATAGAAAATATCCATAGGCATTTTAGCATAGCAAAAAAAGAGAAAAAAGAGGCAGTTATCTATGCAACAAATGAGATAGGAGGTTCTACAAACATAGCAACTTTTGCTGTTATCTTAGCATTTTTGCCTATGTTTTTCGTGACAGGAATGATGGGCCCTTATATGGCCCCAATCCCTTTTAATGTTCCAATCGCTATGCTGTTTTCATTGCTTGTTGCCTATATCTTCACGCCTTGGTTGGCGTATAAGTTTTTACCACATCACCACAAAAAAACAGAGACGTTTGATTTGAAGCAGACAAAGACATATAAGCTTTATAATGCTTTTGTTCGTCCTATGCTAGAAGAAAGAAAGAAGAGGTATGCTTTTTTTATCGTAGTTCTTTTTCTTTTTGTTCTCTCTTTAGCGATGCCAGTTTTAGAGCTAGTAAAGTTTAAGATGTTACCTGGTGCAAACAAAAACACTTTTAACATCACTATTGATTTACCAAATGGGAGTGCAATCCAAAAGACAAAAGAGTGCGTAACTTGCATAGAACAACAACTTCTCAAAGAAGAGGAAGTGAGTGATTTTGAGACTTTTATAGGGCTTGGTGGTGTTATTGATTTTAATGGACTTTTACGTGGTAATTCGATGAAAAAAGGTGATAATGTAGCTGAGATAAGAGTAAATCTAAAAGAGTTTTCAAAGAGAAAAGAGAGTTCAGCCAATTTTGTCAGTCGTTTTAGAAAATCACTGAGTACATGTAAGATAAATAATGCAAATATAAAACTAGTAGAAGACCCTCCAGGACCTCCTGTTCAAGCTACGATGGTTGCTCAGATATTTGGTGGAGATAAAGATGGTAGAGAGAAGATTGCTGTTTGGATAAAGAAAATATTTGAAGATACGCAAGGTGTTGTAGATATAGATACTACTTTTAAAAATGCTATTGTAGAGTATCAAATAGTTCCAAATCGCCTTAAAGCTTCCATCGCTGGTGTGAGTATAGATGAGATTGTAAATGTTTTAAAAAGTGGTTTTGAAGGCTCAGTTGTCTCAGTCGCCCATATTCCTAGTGAGAAGGAACAAGTGCAAATCTATCTTCGATACTTAGACCAATACAGACAAGATTTGGCTATTTTAGAAAAGATTTTCCTTATCTCTAAAACAACGGGAAAAAAAGTTCCTTTAAGTGAGCTAAGTGATATCAGAGTTGTACAAAAAGGTGTTCCAATCTACTCGAAAGATGTAAAAGAGACCACTTTAGTGACGTCTGAGATGGACATGCGAGGCTCAGTTTATGCACTTCTTGATATCTTTTCTACGCTTAAATCAAATAGTCTACAAAACTATGATATCTCTTATGATGGAAATCCTAGATTGAATTTACATATAAAAGATAAGATAACAAACTTAGAGTATGAGATAGTTTGGGGTGGAGAATGGGAATTGACTTTTGATGTTTTTAGAGATTTGGGAAGTGCCTTTGGTGTGGCTGTTTTACTTATATATCTTCTTTTAATTTCGTATTATGGTTCTTTTGTAACACCTGGGATTGTTGCTTCTGCTGTACCTTTAACTTTTATAGGTGTTTTCTTTGGACACGCATTTTTTGATTTGATAACTCCTACTTTTTTTAGTGCTACGAGTATGATAGGCTTTATAGCATTATCTGGTGTTGTTATCAGAAATTCTCTTTTATTGGTTGATTTTATGAAACAAAAAATAGAAGAAGGAAAAGATATCAATGAAGCTGTTATCGAAGGGGGGGCTACGAGATTTAGACCAATTTTACTAACAGCTCTTGCCATCATCTTAGCCTCTTTTGTTATCGTAACAGACCCAGTTTGGCAAGGTCTTGCTATCTCACTTATCTTTGGAGTAGCTGTTTCAACGGCGATGACATTAGTTGTTGTACCGCTTCTTTACTGGAGAAGAGTTAGAAAAAAGATGGGGATTAGGTAACTCCTAATCCTATCTTACCAAGGTTATTGCAAACTTTCTTTTCAAACGAATCTTCTTATAAAATTGTAGGCAACTCTTTAAACACTCTGCTTTTTTCTTTTTACGCTCTTCTAAACAGATAAAAACCTCTTCTAATGCACGCTTTTCAGCGATACTAACATTTGTCATAAAATTGCCCTTGTGTTTGAATGTGAATTTATTATACATTTATATAGGTTAAATATAGTTTAATATGTATAAAAAATATAAATAATTACATTTAATATACAGATTAAATATATAAAAAATAAATAAATTGTATAAATTATCTATTTAAATAGTTTTTAATTATAAAATAACGTTTAAAATATACGGTAAAATGTATAAATAAAAATACTTTTATAGCTTCGTATAATCAATAAAATTTGCTTAAATTTCATTTTTTTTTAGTCTTATTTGGATATAATTTTCAATTATTAAACAGGCTTTTGATATGTATAAGCTTTATATTAGGAGAAATTGATGGCAACCATCGGTATGAGTGATTTAAAAAAAGGTTTGAAAATCGAGATGAATGGAATTCCTTACAAAATAGTTGAGTACCAACATGTTAAACCAGGAAAAGGTGCAGCTTTTGTAAGAGTAAAAATCAAGTCTTATGCAAATGGTAAAGTTATAGAAAAAACTTTCCATGCAGGCGATAAATGTGAAACTCCAAATTTGCAAGATAAAGTAATGCAATATCTTTATGATGATGGTGAGTATCTACAATTTATGGATACAGAAACTTATGATCAAATCGCTCTAACTCGTGACCAAGTAGGTGAGGCTGCGAATTGGATAGTAGATGGGATGAATGTTGATATGCTTTTTCACAATGGCAAACCAATCGGTGTAGATGCACCAGCAGTAGTAGAATTGAAAATTGTAGAGACTCCACCAAATTTTAAAGGAGATTCTCAAGGAGGCAAGAAACCAGCAACTTTAGAGAGTGGTGCTGTTGTTCAGATTCCTTTTCATGTTTTAGAAGGTGATGTTATCCGTGTTGATACTATAAAGGGTGAATACCTCGAAAAAGTAAAATAACCACATAAAAAAGGAGAGGGGAGATGCCAAAAGTTTTAGTTCCATTAGCAGTAGGCTTTGAAGAGATAGAAGCTGTTACTATTATCGATTTGTTAAGACGTGCCGATGTCGAGGTAGTAACTGCTTGTTTAGATAGGCGAAGAGTTTTAGGGGCTCATGGGATTAGGATTTTAGCGGACACTCATATAGATGAAGTTAACCACACTCTTTTTGATATGATTGTATTACCAGGTGGATTAGTCGGGGCAAATAATCTAAGAGATAATCCAAAAGTACAAGAACTCCTAGGAAAATTTGATAATGATAACAAATTAATAGGTGCGATTTGTGCAGCCCCAATAGCGCTCTCAAGTGCTAAGGTTTTAAAAAAAGCTTACACTTGCTACCCCTCTTTTGAAACGCAGATAGAAAACAAAGGCTATATCCCAGAAGAAGATGTAGTAAGAGATCAAAATATAACTACTTCAAGAGGCCCATCAACGGCAATCTCTTTTGCTTTAAGTCTAATTGAACAGCTTTGTGGGGAGGAAAAAGCGCAAGAGATTAAACAAGGACTTCTCCTTTAATGACTTTAGATAGATTTGTAGAAAATAAAAGAGATACACTAAGCGCTGAAACATCTTTACAAGCGGCTGTAGAGAAGATGTCTTTAGAATCTTTACGTTATGTTGTTGTGCTCGATGAAGAAAATTTTCCTATCGGGATTTTAACAGAAAGAGATATACTCCATCTTTATAATGAAAATAGAGATTTTGAAACAACTAACATCTTAGAAGTTGCTTCAAAAAAACTCATAAAAGCAAATGAAGTTCGAGAACTCGAATATGCACTTAACCTGATGATAGACCACAATATCAGGCGTATTATCGTTGTGGATTATGATGGTAGATATAAAGGTTGTGTTGAACAAGAAGAGATAATTTTTGAGTTTGAGTTTCAAGGCTGTAAAAATAGTTTAAAAATCTTTGAAATTTTGTTAAATGAGTCTGCTGCTTTGAGTGTTGAGCATCAAAGTACTTTAGAGTTAACAATTAAGCTGATGAGAGAAAAAAACTTAGGCTCCATCTTAGTTACAAAAGAGGAAGTTCCTGTTGGTATCTTAACAGAGAGTGATATCGTAAAATTTGCTAAAGACCATATCAGTAAAAGCAAAAAAGTGAGTCAATTTATGCGCTCGCCTGTAATCATGGTGAATTTAAAAACTTCCATGCAAGAGTGTATTAGCATAATGCGAGAGCACAAGATACGCAATCTAGTTGTTGAAGAGGAAGATAAAGAGGGTTTTAGACACTACTATATCATCACAACTAAAGATATCTTAAATAATCTTCAAGGCAATTACTCAAAGTTTTTAGAAGCAAAACTACTTTCATATAGGAACACTTTTGATAATCTTAATGATTTGATTGTCGAGGTGTATGACTTTGGAAATTCACAAGTTATCAGCTGGGTTAACAAATCAGCTAAAAATAGACTCAATATCAACATAGATGATGCCGTTGATAAACTTATCCCAAAAACTGTTTTGGATGCAACATATAAGGCTTTTGAAACTGAAAATACTTATGTCCAAGATAGAGTCGAGATAGAGGGGCGATTGTATCGTTATAGTGCGAGTAAAGTCTATCTGTTTGATATCGGGGTAGTTAAGATTTTATTGAGTGATTTTACGGATTTGTATCTCTCGAATGTAAAATTAAAAGAGCAGATTGGATTAATGAGTGATTCAATGACAGAACAAGAGTCTATGCAACAAGAGATTTTAAACCAACAAGCTATCGGGATAGGTTATATCTCGATAGATGGAGAGATTCTTTTTGTAAATGAATATATCAGCAACCTTTTGGGCTATGAAGAAAATGAATTAATAGGAATGAATATAAAAGAGGTAACATACGAAGAGGACCTCGAACTTTCTTTACAAAAGCAAAGTTCTCTTAGCAATCTAGGAGAGAGAAATCAACTAGGTTTTGAGAAACGTTATATTCACAAAGATGGCTCTTTGATATGGGTACATGTAAGTTTGTTTCTCTCAAAAAACAAACAAGGCAAAGCAAAATATCTTATAGGTTTTATCAAAGATATAAGAGATAGAAAAAAAAGCCAAAAGATTATCGAACTCTCTGCTGGTGTATTTCAAAATACTAATGAAGGTATAGTCATCACAGATAAAAATCTAAAAATCCAAGCTGTAAATCCAGCTTTTTGTCAGATTACTGGCTATACTCACAGTGAATCTATCAAGCAGAGTGCTTTGTTTTTGCGTTCAACCTATCATAATGCACTTTTTTATAAACAGATTTGGAGGTCTATTTATAAAGTTGGGTATTGGAAAGGGGAGATGTGGAGTGTACGAAAAAATGGAGAGCTTTTCCCTCAATGGCTTAACATAAGTACTATCAAAGATTCATATGGAAATATACAAAATTATATCGGGATTTTTTCTGATATAACAACGATGAAACAATCAGAATTAGAATTAGAATTTTTAGCACATCATGACCCTCTTACAAAGCTGCCAAATAGGCTTTTGTTGCAAGCAAGAATCAAACAATCTATCAAAAGAGCTAAAAGAGAAAATAACAAAATTGCTATCTTGTTTTTAGATTTAGATCGTTTCAAAGAGATAAACGACACTTTTGGGCACTCTTATGGGGATGAAATACTTATCACTGTAACAAACCGCTTTAAAGCTACGATGAGAGAAAAAGATACTATTGCTAGGATTGGTGGAGATGAGTTTGTCTTGCTTATCGAAGATATCATAGAAGTTGCAGATATAGAACCAATTTTAAGTAAAGTTTTGGGAATTTTTGATGAAGAGATTGTTGTAAATAAGCAGTCATTTAAACTTTCAGCTAGTATAGGTGTTGCCCTCTTCCCTGATGATGGTGCAAATATAGAAGAGCTTATAAAAAATGCCGATACAGCGATGTATAAAGCCAAAGATAGTGGACGAAATACTTATAGATTTTATACAGAAGATATGACTCAAGACCTTTTTAGTAAGATGCTTTTGCGTAAAGAAATCTCCAATGCAATCATAAACAATGAGTTTATTTTACATTTTCAACCTCAAGTTGCTATCGAAACACAAAAAGTCATAGGTGCTGAGGTACTTGTTAGATGGAATCATCCTCAAATGGGACTTTTATATCCAGATAAATTTATCCCTCTAGCAGAACAAAGCAAGCTCATCGTTCCTCTTGGAAAAAACATCTTAGAGATGGCATGTATACAGATGAAAGAGTGGATAGACAAAGGTTTGATTTTTGGAAGAATTTCTGTCAATATCTCAGCGATACAGTTACAGCAAAGTGATTTATATGAGAGTATTGTTGCGATTTTAGCTCAAACTAACCTAGCAGGTTCTTACTTAGAATTAGAGATTACAGAGAGTTTCATGATGGAAAATCCAAAAGAATCTATCAATCTTTTTAAAAGATTGCGTAATTTAGGTATCACATTTGCGATAGATGATTTTGGAACAGGATATTCTTCTTTGAACTATCTCAAACAGCTGCCTGTTGATAAATTAAAGATTGACCGTTCTTTTATCATGGATATCCCAGAGGATAGAGAAGATATAGCAATTACAAGTACGATTATCGCTATCTCTAAGAGTTTAGAGCTAAATGTTATAGCTGAGGGTATCGAAACTAAAAAGCAACATGACTTTTTAAGAGAAAATGGCTGTTTTGAAGGGCAGGGATATTACTACTCTAAACCTCTCAATAAAGATGATTTTGAAGATTTCCTACGTTTAAAACTTTAAAGTTCTTGGTAGTGTAGTTTTAAACCATCTTCACTCATGACAAATCCTTGAATGATGATTTTACCTTCATGTACAAGTTTATGATGCATTTTACATAGTGGGATGAGATTGTATTTGTGGTTTTTGTGAAAATGCTCGATATTGCCTTGTTCATCAGAGTTACTTTGCTCTTTTGTATGATGGACATCATCAACTTCATTGTCACAAAGAGCGCATTTTGTAAGGTAAATATTTTTGTTGTATTTGCTTCGTTTTCGTTTTTTCAAAAGTTCTAACTCGCTAAAATCCCCAGAGAGCTCTTTTCGTATAGCATAAGCATTATCTAAAAACTCTTTATCCATATGTAGTGATTTTGCAAATTCTAAACCATATAAAGAGTTGCCACTTCCTAGTTCTAGTTTTCGGTTATATATGAGTTTATCGCTTTTCTCATCATAGCTAACTCCTAAGTGCAGATAAACTATGTTTTCTAATTTTTTGATTCTATTGATTTGGCTTAGCTGATGCAGATGGGTCGCAAAAACAAAAAGAGAGCCTAGGTTATAGAGTTTTTCCATAGCACTTGCTACGATGGCCAAAGCTGACTCAGTCTCTGTCCCATGACTAATCTCATCTCCCAAAACAAGAGAGTTTTTAGAGGCTCGATTAAATATGTTTTTTAGTTCAAGCATCTCTACGGTAAAAGTTGAAAGTCCTTTATATAAGTTGTCATGACTTACAATTCTCGTAAAAATCTTATCAAAAAGGACAAATTTCAAAGAAGCACAAGGTACAAAAAATCCAGCTTGAGCCATGATGATGCTAATTCCGAGTGATTTCATTAAGGAAGATTTTCCACTAGAGTTAATCCCATACAAAAGTAAGCCTTGAATCTCTTTTTCTAGATTACTCTCAAGCATGATATGGTTATGTTCTACATTTTTTGGGATATCTCCTAAGAGAATGTCATTTGGGATATAGATACCATTTTCCTCTCTTGATTCGATGAGAGGATGCCTCAAACCAATCGCTTCAACAAAGCGTTCTTTTTTGTCGTTATCGTAAAGGATTGGTCTTGAATAGTTGTATAAACAGCTACATTTTGCATTTGAAATAGCCACATCTAAAGTACCTATAAAGCCGATAAGATGTTCAATCGATAAGGAAAATTTTCTCTCAATGACCTCTAAACTCTCATCAAATCTTTTTTTAACTAAAGCTATCATCCTTGTTTGCGCTGAGGTGATTTCAGAAGAGATACTCTCAGTTAGTTCAGAAGTGATTTTGATAGAATTTTTAAGCACTTTAACATTAAAGTCTTTAAAGAAGTGGTGTTCCCCTTCGATAGTAACAAAGCTTTGTAAGAGGCTGTCTTTTATAAGGGCATAACGATTTTTTGTGAGTGTTATGTAGTAACCTTCACTCTCTAGCCAGCCTATACTCACAGAATTTTTGCCACTGCTATCTTCAAACATACTCTCTACATGTAAAGCTATCTGTTCTATGGTTTGATAATTTTTGAGCTTCAAATCTTCGATTTTATCAATCTGAGGATGAATCCCTCTTAAAAAAAGATTTTCATTGATTTGTTCTTTTCTATATTTAGCGCAAGCATCAAGTATAAAAGTTGATTGCAGTATATTGACAAGTTCTTCGCACTCATCATAAAGATTTTGAGGAGTAGCAATCTTTTTAAACTTTGCTTGTTTGAAAATCTCCATAATTGATTCAAGAGAAGTGTTGAGATAATCAAGTTCAAGAGGATGGAGTTTTTTTAGTTTTATACGACGTAAAATTCTCTCCAAATCATATACTTGTTTTAACGCAATTTCAAATTTTTTATAATCATTTAAAAGTTGCTCACTTAAATCATATCTCTCTTGAAGCGTTTTGATATCACAAATCGGATTTAAAAGTCGCTCTTTTAAAAGCCTCTTCCCTATGGCAGTTGAAGTATGGTCGATGAGATTTAAAAGAGTCATTTCGTTTGGATTTTTAGAGATGATACCTAGCTATTCTAAGGCATTGTTCCCGATGTACATGTAACGACTACTTCCTAGAAAGACTGGTCTGCTCATCTTTTCTATGATATTTTCATCATGCTCAATGATAAAATCACATAAAATCGCTAAAGACTCACTCGCATAAGGGTGACGCTCTAAATCAAGATATTCGATAGGTGTAAGCAAGGAGCGTATGGAGTAAATCCTCTCAAAAAGCTCATTTTGATAATTGATTCTAGCTCTTTTTTTGTTGATACTATGGTGTAAGGAAGCATTGATTTCAAGATAGTTGTAAATCCGCTCTTTATCTATGCTTTCGTGATTAAAAGTGAGTACGATTTCACTTGTTTTATATGTTTGTAAAAGGTTAAAGACTTCATCAAGAGCGTATGTTTTATCCTCTCTTGTCCCATGTACCTCATTGATAATCGTTTTTCCAGTGCTTACATCGATGGCAGCATAACCGACAGAGTAGATTTGGTGATTGCAATCTATAAGGAGAGAAACAAGATAGTTTTCACTTGATTCTATAAGATAATCAAAGTTCGTACCAGGGCTGATGATGTTTGCAATGTATCTTTTGACATGCGGAGGCTCACCTTTTTGACGGACAAGAACCACTGTGTATTTTTTAGTTTGAATGATACGATTGAGATATCTCTCAAGGGAAACAGCAGGAACACCAGCTAAGAGGGGATTAGAGATAGAATTTTCTATGATATTTTTGTTTTTTCTTGTGAGTTGGATGTTTAAAAGCTCACTCATCTCTTTTGCTTTTCCGATTTGATGCGTGTCATTGTTAACTTCATAAGTTTCAAAGAAACTTCCGATTTCCATCAAGACTACGGTATTTTTGCCATATTTTTGTTCAAAAAAGAGCTGCAAATCAAAATAGATTTCAGTTAACAGTTTCTCTTTATTGTTTAATATTTTAGTTACATCTTCAACCATAATCTTGCTATAAATCCTTTTACATGTAAAGAAAATGATTATACAAAAGTTATGATAAAATTTTGATTTATTGAGTATAATAAGGCATGAAAAAAAGAACTCTAAAACACAATCTCTGGCGTAAATACAAGAGAAAAAAAAGCTCTTTTAACCATATAAGAAGCATCATCTTAGCGTGTGAAGATAGTGTCTCTTCGGTAACTTATTTCAACACTTTTTTAGAGCCACTCAAACAAAATGGCAAGATAGATTCTCACTCACAAATCATCCCACACTCAGGAAGAACACATCCAACAGGTGTACTTAAAGATTTAATTATGTATAAAACTCCAAGTGGAAAGAGTTTTATGGATTTTGATTATCGCTTTATCGTGATTGATAGAGATAAAGAGAAAATTCACGGTGCGGGACATAGTAAAAAAGATTTTAATTTGGCATTGAAAAAAGCAAAAAAATACAAAGTAAAAGTGATTTATGCAAATCCCTCTTTTGAACTTTGGTATCTTTTGCATTTTGAGAAAAGAGTCTCTTTTATCGACAGATTTGAGGTTATCGAAGAAGTGATTGAGAAGTTAAAAAAGCTTGATGAAGATAAGTTTAGAAATCTCTCATCGGGCAATATCAAAACTGCTAAGATGAGTAAATTGATAGCAAAAGAGATAAAAAAATACAAAAACAATGCTATAAAAAATGCACGAGAATTACAAAAGTTTCATCTTCGAAAAAAGAAGAGCTTAGACCCAGAAAAAGACAATCCTTTGACAAATATCCATACGCTTATACTTCTTTTTGAAGATTTGGCAAAGTAGATTAAAAATCTCACATTCTTCTTTAGGCTTTGTCATTTTCATAGGCTTATGAAAGAAGTCTAATGGTATAATTGCATTAAAAAAGAAAATAGGCAATGATACAACTTTCAAATATCTCAAAAAGTTTCGTAAAACAGGAACTTTTCAACAACATAAATTTAAAAATAAACAGTAAAAATCGTATAGGCTTAGTTGGTCGTAACGGAAGTGGCAAATCGACCCTTTTTAAACTCATCTTAAAAGAAGAACAACCAGACTCAGGAGAGATAGCAATCCCTAAGGGCTATCGCATCGGTGCTCTTAAGCAGCATCTTCATTTTACACAAAAAACACTCACTGATGAGGTTGCACTTGCTTTGAGTGAAGATATGAAATGGGATATTTACAGGGTTGAGAAAGTACTTTTTGGTTTGGGTTTTACAAAAGAGGATTTAGAAAAAGACCCATTGAGCTTCTCAGGTGGATACCAGATACGAATCAATCTAGCAAAACTGCTCATAACTGAGCCAAATATGCTCTTGCTAGATGAGCCAACAAACTACCTAGATATCGTCTCTTTAAGATGGCTTCGTACTTTTTTACGTAGCTTTGATGGTGAAGTTATCCTCATCACTCATGATAGAGAGTTTATGGATAGCGTTACAACACATACGATGGGACTTGTGAGAAAAAACCTTGTACTCATCGAGGGAAATACACATAAATTTTATGAGCAGTTACGGGCAAATGATGAACTTCATGAGAAGACAAAAATAGCTCAAGATAAAAAGATAAAAGAGCTTGAAGAGTTTATCGCAAAGAACAAAGCAAGAGCTGCAACAGCGACACTCGCACAATCAAAAGTGAAACAGTTAGAAAAAATCGAGAGACTTGATGATTTGAGCCACGATGCAACTTTGGATTTTGATTTTAACTACAAAGAGACTCCAGCAAAGATACTTTTAGAAGCAAAAGAGCTTGAGTTTGGATATGAAAGCGATAAAATCCTTTTCAAAAATCTCTCTTTTGTTCTTAAAAAAGGAGAGTGTCTAGCTATCATCGGGAAAAATGGAAAAGGAAAATCTTCACTTTTAAATGTCTTAGCAGGAGAGTTAAACCCTCTTAGCGGGCAAGTGGATTTACATGTAAGCACTGTTGTTGGACATTTTGGGCAAACAAACATCAACCATCTTAATCAACAAAATACTGTTTTTGAAGAGGTCTATGCATCCAACGTCAAATTAGCACTTCCAAAAGCAAAAGCGATTTGTGGTGCGATGATGTTTAGTGGTGATATGATGGATAAGAAGATTTCTTTGCTCTCTGGTGGTGAGAAGAGTAGGGTAATGCTTGGAAAAATTTTGGCGCAAGATGTAAATCTTTTGTTCCTTGATGAGCCAACTAACCACCTTGATATGGACTCGATAGAATCTTTAAAAGAGGCTATCAAAAACTTTGAAGGAGGCGTTGTCATCGTAACGCACTCCGAGGATTTGCTCCGTGCTATCGCTCATAATTTGGTTGTTTTTTCAAGTAAAGGAGCAGAGTATTTTGATGGGACTTATGATGAATTTTTAGAAAAAATCGGTTGGGAAGAGGAAGAGGAACCAAAAAAAGCCAAAAAGGCAACAGGCAATGAGCATTTTATGAATAAAAAGTATAAAGCCAGTTTGATAAAAGTACGAAACAAACTCCTCTCTCCATTGAAAGTTCAGATAGAAAAATTAGAAGCTGAGATTATCATCTTAGAAAAAGCCTTAGCAAAAAACCAAGAAAAACTTATCAAGCTTTCAAGTAGCCAAGATAGTAGTGAACTAGTTGATTTATATAAAGAAGTTGCATCGCAAGAAAAAGCGATAGAAGAAGAGTTTGAACACTTAAGCCGTGTTCAAGAAGAACATGATGGCATAGTAAAAGAGTATGCGCTCAAAATTGGTGAGGAATAAAAAGTGAATGAACGTATAGAGTTAGGGTTGGTAAATCAACTGAAAATTGACAGAAAAAGTGACCATGGATTTTATCTTGTTGCTGAGGATGGAGATGATGTTCTTTTGCCAAATGCTTACATAACAAAAGAGATGCAACTAGGTGATGAGATAGAAGTTTTTATCTACAATGACTCAGAAGATAGATATGTAGCAACTACACAAAGACCCAAAGCACTTTTAGGCGAGTTTGGCTACTTTGAAGTTGTTGATGTTGCGCCATTTGGAGCTTTTGTGGATTGGGGTTTGCCAAAGCATTTGTTTGTTCCAAAAGCATTTCAAAAGATACCTCTTGAAGTTGGTATGAAGTTTGTTTTTCGAGTTTGCTATGATGAAAAAACTGATCGTTTGATTGGTGCGCATAAGTTTAAAAACTTTTTAGAGAGTGAGCCAAAAGATTTATCCGTAAATCAAAAAGTAGAGTTGATTGTTCGAGAAAAGACACCTCTAGGCTACAAAGTCATAGTAGAAAACAGATACGAAGCGATGATATATCACAATGAAATTTTTGAGGACATTTGGATAGGTCAAAAAAAGTTTGGATATGTTAAAAACATAAGAGAAGATAAAAAGATAGATATCTCATTGCAGCCTGTTGGCAAGGATAATGAAGATATAGCGATTCATAGAATTAAAAAAGTTTTACTTAAAAACGGTGGTGAGTTAGAGTGCAACTACAAAAGTTCTCCTGAGCTCATCAAAGAGCTTTTTGGTTTGAGTAAAAAAAATTATAAAAAAGCCTTAACAAAACTCCTAGAAGATGGAGTAATTGTGATGGAAGAAGAGAGGATTACGCTCAAGTGATAGCCATCATCGGTGCAGGTGCTAGTGGTCTTGTAGCTGCCATAGTAGCAGCTAGACTTGGAGCAAAAGTTTGTATCTTTGAGAAAAACACCAAAGTTGGAAAGAAGATATTAGCCACTGGTAATGGACGATGCAACATCACAAATGAACACATAGGCGTTGAGAATTTTCATGGTCAAAATCCCTCTTTTGTCAAAGCTTGTTTAAAAGAGTTTAACACCTTTACATGTAAAAACTTTTTTGAAGAGTTAGGCATCTTAGTAAAAGAGGGGCAAAAAGGTAGACTCTATCCATATAGTGGGCACTCTTCAAGTGTCGTAGAGCTTTTAGTGTATGAGTGTGAGCGTTTGGGTGTGGAGATTTTTCTTGAAAGTGAAGTGCTTGAGATAGAAAAAAAAGCAGATAATTTTGCTTTAATCTTAGAAAATAAAGTTGTACATGTAAAGAAAGTTTTGGTTGCTACTGGTGGTTTGGCTATGCCTTCTCTTGGAAGCTCACAAAGTGGTTATATGTTCGCAAAAGCTTTTAAACATACCATCATCCCTACTCATCCATCTTTAGTGCAACTTGTTTGCGAAGAAAATCTCAAATCGATAAGTGGTGTAAAGTGTGAGGGAGAAGTTTCTCTTTTAATCGATAACGAGCTTTGCGCTAAAAGTTATGGGGATATTTTGTTTACAGATTATGGGGTTTCAGGTTCAGCAATCTTAGATATAAGTAGAGAAGCTAGTAGTGCTTTGATGTTCCAAAGAGCTGTTATGTTAAAGCTTGATGTTAACAATGAGTTTTCTAAAGAGCAGTTAAAAACACTACTTCACAAACGCTTAAGGTTTGCACACGCAAAAAGACTCTCTATGTGGTTAGATGGCTTTATGAACCCAAAACTTGCCCGCTTCGTAGAAAGAGAATTGAAGTTGAGTTTTGCTAAGGATTTAAGCCAAAAAGAGATATCAAAACTTATCTATATGCTGAAAAATTTTACTTTACATGTAAAAGATACAAAAGGCTTCAAAACTGCCGAAGTAACTGCTGGTGGGGTAGATGTAAATGAAATCAACCCTACAACCTTAGAGTCAAAACTAGTAAAAAATCTTTTTTTTAGCGGAGAGGTAATCGACATAGATGGTGATTGTGGTGGGTACAATCTACACTGGGCTTGGGCTAGTGGATATATGGCTGGTAAAAGTATGGTAAAATAGATTATAAAAATGGATAAATAAAAAATGCTAGATAGACTGCCTTTTAAAAATGTTCAAGAGTATATTGAGATTTTACATAATAGTGCAAAAGTAGTAATTTTGTTTTTGGATCAAAAAGCAAATATCTTATATGTGAACAGATATATAGAGAACCTCACAGGTTACAAGAGAGATGATATTATTGAAAAGAATTGGATAAAAATTTTTATACCTTCTTTATATAATGGAAAAATAGAAAATCTTTTTCAAGATATCATTAAAAATAAAAATATGCATTGGGGCAATGAAAATGAGATTCTCTGTAAAGATGGTACAACAAAAATTCTCTCATGGAACAACTCTTTACTTTTAGATGAAAATGGTAACTTCGAAGCAGTTCTCTCCATAGGACATGATATAACAGCCTTGAAAGCTACGAAACTAGAATTAGAAAATAAAATAACTACACTAGAACAAGAAAAAAAGAAGCAAAAATTTCTTATCAATGCTCTAAATAACATCATTATAGAAACAACAGGATATGAAATAATCGAAGCCAATGATAAGCTTTTAGATTTTTTTGGGGTTTCAAGCTTGGAAGAGTTTCAAGAAGAGATTAGATGTGTCTGCTACCGTTTTGTTGAACATCCTGATTACTTTCATTTAGGATTGGTTGAAAGTGGTGCTTTGTGGATGGAAGAGATAAACAATCTCCCAAAAGAAAAACAAGTTGTAATTATGGCAGATAAATATAATGAACTCCATGCCTTTGCTGTAAAGCTTACAAAAATTTCAGAATCAAATAGATTCATTATAAGCTTTGAGGATATAACAGCAATGATAGAAAAGAGTAAAGAGTTTGAATATAAAGCTTATCATGATACTCTTACAAAAATATATAATAGAGCAAAATTCAATGAAACACTCAATATTACAAATCAAGAAGGGCAAAATGCTCTTTTGATGCTAGATATCGATAAATTTAAAAACATCAATGATACCTATGGTCATGATGTAGGAGATAAGGTTTTACAAAAGCTAAGTGAAACTATTAAATATCTTATAAGACCTAGTGATGTTTTTGCAAGATGGGGTGGAGAAGAGTTTGCTTTACTTTTGAAAGATACAAATGAAAAAGATGCATTTGAAAAAGCAGAATCTCTACGCCAAAGTATTGAAAATATCAATATTTTAGGGTTACCAAAGTTTACAGTTAGCTTTGGAGGAACAATGATTAAACCACTTGAACCTCAAAGTCTCTTTTTAAGAAGAACAGATGAAGCTTTGTATAAATCGAAAATGAATGGAAGAAATCAAACAACATTTCTTTAGTTTTTAAGCGCTTTTTTTATATAATAAAATTACTTTAAATAGAAGATTTATAGAAGAGATTATGAGTACAACAGAATTTACACATTTACATTTACACACCGAATACTCCCTTTTAGATGGGGCAAATAAGATAGGCAAACTAGCAAGTGAACTAAAAGCCCAAGGTGTCAAGTCAGTAGCTATAACAGATCATGGCAATATGTTTGGAGCGATAGATTTTTACCAAACAATGCGAAAAAATGATATCAAACCTATCATTGGGATGGAAGCATATATCCACAACTCTAAAGAGCTTGATGATAAGAGTACGAAACAGCGATTTCATCTTTGTTTATATGCAAAAAATGAGATTGGCTATAAAAATCTTATGTATCTCTCTAGCCAAAGTTTTATACATGGATTTTACTACTACCCTCGAATCAACAAAGAACTTTTAAAAGCGCACTCAGAAGGACTTATCTGCTCAAGTGCTTGTTTACAAGGAGAGGTAAACTGGCATCTTAACACCAACAACCCTCGAAATGTCCAACATGGAGCAAAAGGCTATGCAAGAGCAAAAGAGGTGGCTTTAGAGTATAAGGAGATTTTTGGAGATGATTTTTATCTCGAAATCATGCGTCATGGTATCGCGGATCAACTTTTTATAGACAATGATATCTTAAGAATCTCAAAAGAGACAGGCATTAAAATCATAGCAACTAACGATACTCACTACCCAGCACAAGAGAATGCTGATGCTCATGAAGCTTTTATGTGTATAGCGATGAATAAAGAGTTTGATGACCCAAATAGGCTTCGCCACTCTGTTCATGAATTTTATATCAAAACTCCTATACAGATGAGTGAACTTTTTGCAGATATCCCAGAAGCTATAACAAATACACAAGAAATCGTCGAAAAGTGTAATTTGGAGATAAAACTAGGAAATCCAACCCCTCCAAAATTTAAGTTTACAAAAGAGTATGCACAAGCTGAGGGGCTTGATATAGACAATGATGATGACTACTTTAGACACAAATGTAAAGAGGGCTTAGAAGAGCGCTTAAAACTAGTTGCTAGTGAAAAACACGAAGAGTATAGAGCAAGATTAGAGCGAGAGATGGACATCATTTGCGACATGAAATTCCCAGGCTATATGCTTATCGTTTGGGATTTTATCCGTGAGTCAAAACAAAGAGGTGTTCCAGTAGGCCCAGGAAGGGGGTCAGCGGCTGGAAGTTTAGTCGCTTTTGCTTTAAAGATAACCGACATCGACCCTATGCCTTATAACTTGCTTTTTGAGAGATTTCTAAATCCTGAACGTATAAGTATGCCAGATATCGACGTTGACTTTTGTCAAAGCAGACGAGGGGAGATTATCGATTATGTGGTTGAAAAGTATGGACGTTACAATGTTGCTCAGGTTATCACTTTTGGTAAGCTTTTAGCAAAAGGGGTTATCAGAGATGTTGCTCGTGTACTTGGTATCCCTTATGCTGAGGCTGATAAGATGGCAAAACTAATCCCTGATGAGCTTGGTATCACACTCAATGGAAAAGGTAAAGAGGGAGAAGATGGGTATAAACCAGGGGCTTTTCAAAAAGAAGAGAAGCTACGCAAATGGATAGAAGAAGACCCAAGAATCGCAAGAGTTTGGAAGTTTGCACTAGCCCTTGAAGGCTTAAATCGAAACTCAGGTATGCATGCAGCAGGAGTTGTTATAAGCGATGAGGAACTTTGGCATAAAACACCACTTTATAAGCCATCAGGCGAAGAGCATTTAGTAACACAGTATTCTCTAAACTATCTTGAAGATGTTGATTTGATTAAGTTCGACTTTTTAGGACTAAAGACTCTCACTGTTATAGATAATGCGTTAAAACTCATCAAACGAAGATACGATAAAGAGATAAACTTCAATGCCATAGATATGAATGACCCAAAAGTATATGAGCTTATCCAAAGTGGTCATACAGTAGGATTATTTCAGATAGAATCAAGCGGTATGCAATCTTTAAATGAGCGATTAAAACCGAGTGGTTTTGAGGACTTAGTTGCGGTTTTGGCACTTTATCGTCCAGGTCCTATGGAATCAGGGATGTTAGATGATTTTATCGATAGAAAGCATGGGATTAAAGAGATTAGTTACTTCTTTGATGAGTTTACTGAGCCTCTAAAACCGATACTAGAGCCAACTTATGGGGTTATTGTTTATCAAGAACAAGTTATGCAAATCGTTCAAACCATTGGTGGCTTTTCTTTGGGTGAATCAGATATCATCCGTCGTGCGATGGGTAAGAAAAAAGCTGATTTGATGGCAGAGTATAACAAAGAGTTTAGTGAACGTGCTGCTAAAAGAGGGTTTAACCCTAAAAATGCTTCTGTACTTTTTGATTTGATTGAGAAGTTTGCTGGATATGGTTTTAACAAATCACACTCAGCAGCATATGCGATGATTACTTTTCAAACTGCTTATCTCAAAGCATACTATCCGCAAGAGTTTATGGCGGCACTTTTAACGAGTGAACAAGATAACACAGATAAAGTTGTTAAGTATATAGATGAAGTGAAAAGATTAAAAATAGAGCTAATGCCTCCTTCTGTAAATAAGAGTTTAATCGAGTTTTCTGCGATTAAAACAGAAGAGGGAGTTGATGCTATTCTTTTTGGTTTAGGTGCTATCAAAGGAGCTGGAAGTTCGGCGATTAGCCGTATCTTAGAGGCTAGAAAAGAGGGAGAGTTTAAAGATATGAGTGATTTTATCTCCCGTATTGATAGCTCAAAAGTTAACAAAAAAGTTATCGAATCTTTCATAAAATCTGGTGCTTTTGATGAGTTTGGACTCTCTCGTCGAGCATTGTTAGAAAACATAGAAAATATAGTAGAAGCAGGAAGTGAATGCGCTAGAGCTAAGAAGATGGCAGAATCCTCACTTTTTGGAGATAGTGCTGAGATGACGACAGTGCAAATCGAGATAGAAAATTTACCAGAGTTTGAACTTAAAAGGTTGTTAGAGCTAGAAAAAGAGACCGTAGGATTTTATGTTAGTGGGCATCCTCTTGATGAATTTCGAGATGAGATTGAGGCCATCCCACATACACTCTCATCAGAACTTGATAGTGTTGACACAGGAGATGCTTTAGTCATCGGCAAAGTAGAGAGTCTCACAGAAAAAATCAGTAAAAAAGGTAACAAATTTGCTATCGTAAACTTGATGGACTTTCATGGCAATATCGAGTTTATGATTTTTACAAAAACACTAGCACAGCTTGAAGAGATGGATTTACACTCTCCTATCGCTTTTAAGTTAAAAGTTACAAGAGATGATACAGGTATGAAGTTGCTTGGTGAAAAAGTGATTGATTTGGAGAGTGCAAAAAAAGAGAAAGTTGAAACCAAAAAGGTAGAAGCTCCTCTTAGCCCAACGATTATCCGTTTACATGTAAGTGAAAATCATGAAGTTTTAAATCAACTTTATGCACTTTTAAGAGCAAATCATGGACGTTCAAATGTTGAACTTGTTATAAGTTCAAAGCTTGTAGATGTCAAGATGAGTACACATATAAACATAGACCCCTCTATCACACCACAAATCGAAGAGATACAAGGCGTAGAAGTTATCGGATAAGCAGGAGAGGTTACTCCTGCTTTATAACCAACCCAGTAAACAATATCTCTTTTGCTCTTGCTAGGGCTTTGTCTATATTTGGCGTGATATTTTCAACACCAATTTTTTTATCAAAAAGGGCTCGTTGCATTTTGAGCTGTATTTTTTTGTTGACTCCTGAGAGCACTAAAATAGTATCTGAAGTTTTACAAGAGTCAAAAAATTCTTCAAGTGCATGTAAACCAGTCGCATCAATCATCGGTACATGTCGCATCCGCAAGATGAAAACTTTTGGTGGGTTTTGTACGATGTTGATAATATTTTTCAATCTATCAGCAACTCCAAAGAAAAATGGACCGTTAATTTCATATACTTCAACACCTTGAGGCACTACTCTTGAAGAGAGAGCATCAGGGTCTTTGCCTTCAACTTCTTCATCTTCATCCTCAAAGGAGATGCTTTGTCCATCTTTTCTGTTTTGGATATCTGTTACATCAATCATCCGTTTAATGAACAAAAGCCCAGCTAACATGATTCCTGTTTGTACACCAGTGTTAAGGTCTATAAGCACAGTGAGTAAAAAAGTCATCAAAAGAACGATAGCATCGTTACGTTCAGATTTAAGAGCGATGGCTTTAAAGTGGTGAAATTCACTCATATTCCACGCTACTATAACCAAGATAGCTGCTAGTGTTGCTAGTGGAATGAGAAGTATCAATTTTGAAAATAAAAACATAAAAATCAAAAGCATAAGAGCGTGAATCATGCCTGAAACTGGGCTAAAAGCACCTGATTTTATATTGGTAGCTGTTCTTGCTATCGCCCCAGTCGCCGCGATACCTCCAAATAAAACAGAAGCTATATTTGCGCTTCCTTGAGCTATCAACTCTTTGTTTGAATGGTGACGGTCTCCTGTCATCCCATCTGCGACTACACAAGAAAGAAGAGATTCGATTGCTCCAAGAAGAGCGATAGTGATAGCATCTGGAAAAACAGCTCTTATCTTCTCAAGTGAAAAATCAGGTAAGCTAGGAGTAGGAAGAGTTTGTGGCAAAGAGCCAAATTTTGAACCGATGGTTTCAACAGGTAAGCCAAAGAGTGCAACTACTAAAGAGGATAAGATGATAACGATGATAGGTGCTGGGATTTTGGGATATATCGTGCGTAGTTTAAACAAGAGAGCTAAACTAGCAAGAGCGATACCAAAGGCATAAAAGTTCACACTCGATATTTGATGCGCATAAATAGCCCACTGTTCTGTAAATTCAGCTGGCATTTTTTCGATGTTTAAACCAAAAAAATCCTTCATCTGTGAAGAAAAGATGATGAGTGCTATCCCCGTGGTAAATCCCACTGTTACAGGATAAGGTATAAACTTGATGATGTTGCCTAATTTGAAAAATCCCATAAGCATGAGCATAATTCCAGCTAAAAAAGTGGCGATAAGCAAGCCATCATAGCCATGCTTTAAGATAACAGTATATAAAACGACGACAAATGCGCCAGTAGGACCTCCGATTTGGTATCTGCTGCCTCCTAAAAAGGATATAAAAAAACCTGCGACGATAGCCGTAAACAGTCCTTTTTCAGGGCTTACACCACTAGCGATTGCAAAAGCCATTGCGAGTGGAAGAGCGATGATAGCAACAGTTGTACCAGCTATGGCGTCAGCATAAAGATTTTTTAGGGTATAGCCATTTTTGATGATACAGATACTTCTTGGAAGCCAATGAGACAGATTCATTGGAACTCCTTGAGTATAAAGTGAAGGGAAATTATACTCTTATGAAGAGTCCATAGTCAATGCATACAAGCTTTACATGTAACTTTTTGGTTATCAAAATTTCCTATCATACTCACATGAAATTTAAAACTATATTTGTCTCAGACATTCATCTTGGCACCAAATTTTCAAAAGCTGAAAAGTTTTTATCTTTTCTAAAAGAGAGTGAATCAGAAAACATCTATCTCGTTGGAGATATCATCGATGGTTGGGCGATGAAAAGGAAAATCAAATGGGCTCAATCGCACTCTGACGTGATTCAAAAACTTCTTAGAAAAGCAAGAAAAGATACTAATGTATACTTTATAACGGGCAATCACGACGATTTTATACGTCCTTTTTTACCGCTTATCTTAGGAGATAGACTCTATGTTAATGACTCTTTTGAGTACGAAGCACTAAATGGAAAAAAATTTTATATAACGCATGGAGACTTTTTTGATTCTATTACGATGACAAAAAAATGGGTTGCAGTTTTGGGGGATTATGGGTATGATGTCTTACTCCATCTCAACGGAGTTATCAACTTTTTTAGAAGAGTTTTTGGAGTGAAGAGATACTGGTCTTTTTCAAAATATGTAAAAGACAATGTAAAAAAATCTGTTAGCTTTATCAATGATTTTGAAGGAGTTCTCTCAAGACATGCAAAACATGAGGGGTATGATGGGGTTATCTGTGGACATATTCATCATGCTGGGATGAAAGAGATAGATGGGATAGTTTATTTTAACTGTGGCGACTGGGTTGAGTCTTGTACCGCTTTAGTTGAAACCTTAGAAGGTGAATGGAAGATAATAGATTGGTTAGAAGAGTATGAAGATTAGTTTAAGTCTCTCAGGAGGAGCGGCAAGAGGAGCTTTTCATCTAGGAGTTTTACAAGCCATAGATGAGCTTGGTTTTGTTGTAGAACAGATAGCAGGAAGTAGTATAGGCGCACTCATAGGGGTGAGTTATGCAAGTGGGGTTAGCCCAAAAAAACAGTTAGAGATATTTAAATCCAAAGAGTTCAAAAAAGTTTTTAAGACTAGTTTTCGAGGTGGAATTTTTCATATAGATGAACAAAGCGAGATACTAGAGCAGTTAAGTCCATATAAAACTTTAGAAGAGTTACCCATAAAAACTTCTGTAACGGTTATAGATTTATCTAGTGCAGAGGTTTTATACCTTGGGCATGGAGAGATTAAAAAACTTTGTGCTGCTTCTTGCTCTTTGCTTCCTCTTTTTGCCTCATGTCGCTATGAAAACCAGTTTTTAGCAGATGGTGGCATCATGGATAATCTACCAGTTTTTCCTCTACTAAAGACTCAAAAGCCACTCATAGCAGTTGATTTGCATCCTTTACAAAAAGATTTTAAGCATACTACATTTGGTTTTTTAAAAAGAGGACTTTTTTTGATGTGGCGCTCTGGTGTGAGGAAGAATTTTGAACATATAGATTTATATATCAGCGATGAAAAACTCTCTTCTTATTCTCTTTTTAGTTTTAAAAAACTAGATGAACTTTTTGCTTTGGGGTATGAGAGAGGAGTTGAGACATTAAGCCAATTCAAGGCAAAAGAGTAGTTACTACTCTTCTACCTCTTTTACACTTTCAAGTAAAACACCCAAGATATCAGTCATCGTAAGTATGCCTTCTAGCTCATTGTTGTCGATAACAAGTAGTCTTTTGACTCCACCTTTTACCATCACTTGTGCAGCATACTTCACATCTAGCTCTTCTGAAATCTGAAAAGCAGGTTTAGAGTAGATGTCATACACTCTTAAAAGGTCGATATCTCCATCGTTTGCTACGATTGATTGGAGGATGTTCTTGTATGTGAGCATTCCGTATGCATCATGTGGTTTTAGTTTATCAACGACGAGTGATTTTACTCTAGTTTCTCTCATGATGTTAAGTGCTTCTCTAACAGGTGTCATAGGTGAAACTTTGACTATTTTTGAAGCTGGTACCATGATATCTTTTACTAACATATTTTTCTCCTTATAACTCTTCAAGTACTTCTTTTTCAAACAATTCAACCTCTTTACTCTCCATTCCTGAGAGATGTGTGAGAGGAAAAGTAAAGACTACTCCATTTGAATTTTCATCATTGTTTAAGCCCAACTCTTTTCTAAAAGCTTTAAAAACTTTCATACTCAGTTTTTGAGGCAAAATAAAAATCAAAACGGAGACATTCTCTTCTAAAGTCAAACCAAAAAAAACTTTTTTTTCTTCTAAGCCTATGCTTTTACCATTTAAGATGGTAACTCCACCAGCTCCTGCTTTTTTAGCTATGTCGATAGCTTCTTCTTCTTTTGAATCAGGAACGATAGCAGTTAATGCTATGAATTTCATGTATTTCTCCTTGAAAGTATGATTTGAGCGATGATTCCATATCCCATAACGGTAATCATAGGGAATAAAGAAGCAAAAGCGATAAGACCAAAACCATCTATGAGAGGATTTCTTCCTTCTATATTCTCAGCAAGTCCTAAACCAAGAGCTGCTACAAGAGGAACAGTAACGGTTGAAGTGGTTACCCCTCCACTATCGTAAGCTATTGGGATGATGTATTTTGGTGCATAATAAGTCATGATGATAACAAAGATATATCCTACGATGATGTAGTAGTGAAGAGGTGTACCACTCACTAATCTATAAGCTCCAAGTGCTATACCGATGGCAACTCCGATGGCAACAGCGATTCTGAGTTTAGTTTGGTTGATGTTTCCTTTGCTGATTTCACTTGCTTTTAAAGCTATGGCTATGAGAGCAGGTTCTGCCATCGTTGTAGAAAAACCAATCAAAAATCCAAAGATATAGATAAGCCAATTGTTTTTCATGGTAGTAAGCTCATAAGCAATGCTCTCACCTATGGGGAAAAGCCCAAGCTCTAACCCTACTATAAAAGCATCAAGTCCTATAACAACGAGGATAACTCCCACAGCAACTCTTCTTAGATGTGGTATGGCTTTTTTAATGATGATATACTGGAAAAAAGCTATAACAAGTAAGATAGGCATAACATCTTTGATAACATTTAAAAACTCTAAAAAGAGATTGTAAAGACCAAAGCGGTTGAGTACAGGAGCATTTTGTAAAGTTTCACTTACAAGTGCACCTACATCAGAAGTAGAGCCAAAGTTATAGACGATGATTCCAAAAACTTGCACGAAAATCATAGGGGTTAAGGAGGCAAAAGCGATAAGCCCAAAACCATCTATGGCTGGATTTCTTCCTTTGATAGAAGAGCTAAGCCCTATACCCAAAGCAGCGACTAGTGGAACGGTAACAGTAGAAGTGGTTACCCCTCCACTATCATAAGCAAGCCCTATAATCTCTTGAGGTGCAAAAAAAGTAACACCAACAACAAGGATATAGCCAGCGATGATGTAGTAGTGGATAGGGTGTCCTAGTAAGATACGCAATGCTCCAAGAGCGATGGCAAAGCCAACAGAGAGTGCTACTGTTAGGCGAAGATAAAAAGCATCGATTCTTCCATCACTAATCATAGCAGCTTTTTTTGCGATAGCTATGAGAGCGGGTTCTGCGATAGTAGTTGAGAAACCTATCAAAAAAGAGAAAAGCAAAAGCCAAAAAACAGAGCCTTTTCTAGCAAAATCATTTGCCAGATTTTCTCCAACAGGAAAAATCCCAACTTCCAAACCTCGTATAAAAAGAGCAAGCCCAACAGCTACGATAACTAGCCCTAAACAGATAGAAAAAAGGTCATGCGGAACACTTCTGATAACTAAGGCTTGAAAAAGTGCAACAACGACGATAATCGGGGCTAAGTCTTTAAAAGAATTTTTTAAATCGGATAAAAATATCTTTAAACTCTCATTCATGTTCTTTTCTTTCCCAGCATATTTGAAAGCCTTTTTCTTCTTCTAGTAGATGTATCTTACCGCCATGCGCCTCTATGATTTGTAAAGAGAGAGCAAGTCCTAAACCATTTCCTTTGGTTTTGGTTGTTTTAAAAGGTTCAAACAGAATATTTTTGTTTTCTATCGCTTTACCAGTATCATAAATTCTAATATAATGATAATTTTTATCACTATTGTAAACTAATCTAACTTTGTTTTCCCTTTCTGTTTCACACTCTTCAATGGCATCTATCGCATTGAAGATAAAGTTCTGTAAAACCAAAGTTAAGAGTTCAAAGTCTCCTTTGACGTTTATCTGCGGGAAATTGTACTCAAATTTTATCTCTTTTGTATAGGTGTATTGTTCCGTTGCGCTTTCGCACTCTACTAAGAGATTTTGGAGGGGGAAACTGGTGATATTTGGTTGTAATCCTTTCGTAAACAATAAAGTAGCCTTGATGATACGCTCAACTCTCCAAATCGCTTTTTTCATCTCTAAAACAAGAGGTTTGCTTTTTATGTCTACTCTTTTAAAAAGAGTAGACGCCAAGAGTGAAACAGAGCCTATGGGATTTCTTATCTCGTGTGAAAGGTGAGCTGCGACTTGTCCCATGGAAGCCAGTCTCTCTTTTCTTTTTTCTTCGGTTATATCAGTCGCACTGATGACAGTTTTGTCTATGTGGTTTGCAACTTTGATGAGGTAAAAGTTGTTTTCAAACTCTACTTCATAAGCTTTTTTATCTTTTTTTATCTGTTCTAAAAGTCCATTGAGACACTTTGCCTCAGAGTTTTGTAAAAAGATTTCATCTTCATCATCAAGAATCCATAGAGCGTTTGGTTGTACCTCTATCATCTCCCTTATAAAATCTTGTAAAGCACTATAAGATTCACCTAGTTTTTTATACTCTTCTTCGATAACATAGGTTTGTTCAATCAAATCAGAGAGACCTTTTTTAAAAATCTCTTTCTCTTTTGTGCTAAGGGAGTTTAGAAGTTCTTCATCAATCATATAAAGCCTTAAAATTTTCAAGATTATAAAGTGAAACTGAACTATCCTTTAGCAAATAGAGTTCCTTACTAAAGCCACTTTTAGAAAAAAGAGCGTATCTGTCTACCTCAAAAAAAGCTCTCTGACACTTTTTTTGCAAAAAATTGAGAGTTTTTTTCGAGGTAGCATGGTTTTTCCATTTTGATTCGCCAGCGATTATTGTACCATCTTTTGTCTCGATTAAGAGGTCGATTTCCATATTTTTATCCCAGTAACTCCCAGAACTTTTGATGTTCTCTTCTCCTATTTCTTTGTTGATGAGTTCGATACAAAGTTGTTCAAAACAGAGGCTTATGTATTGTTCTAAATTATCCTTTACATGTAAAGCCATATCTGAGGGATTTTTATAGGGATAAACAAAAGTAAACCAAAACCTAGTAAAGTTGTCTTTGAAGTGGAGTTTGTCTTGTATCTCATAACGTCTAAGAGCTTTTTTGACTAACTGTTTCTTAAACTTTCTGATGGGTTGTTCTCTACTCTTTTCTCGCAAGATAATCTCTTTTTCAAAAAGAGTTTTATAGAGTATTCTTCCTCTGATTTGAGAGATATTTTCTTTTTTATAGGCTGTGTAACTCTTTCTATCTCCTATGGCGAGTCGATAGAGGATTGATTCTAAATCTTTTTGAAAGTTGCTATTTTCATCGTAGAGAAAATAAGGCTTCAAATCATCAATTCGTTCAAAGATGAATTTTTGGATGCAAGTTTGTAAATCATAGTCAAAACTGATAAGTTCTAAAAAGGGATAACCACTAAAAATGGAGTAAAATTCGATTGTTTCTTCTATGGTAAGATAGTTGAATTTTAATGCAAAATTTTTGAATTTTTCTTCGATGATATTTCCTTTAAGCGCACTCAAACTTGAAAAGATATTTTAACAAAAATGGCGGCACTATGGTTGTGATGATGATGACAAAGATTAGAACAGCATAAACTTCGTTTGATAAGATTCCATTGATACGACCAATTTCTGCAAAGATAAGTCCAACTTCTCCTCGTGGAATCATAGAGATACCGATGAGCATCTTGTTTGTGTAGCATTTTTGTGTTATAAAATAAGCCCCTAAGTATTTGCCTAAGATAGCTATGAGTAAGAAAGTGATGCCCATTGACCAAAACTCTAAAGAGCTAAAATCTATGACTTTTATGTTCATTGAGAGTCCTACCATAACAAAAAAGATAGGTGTAAAAAGCTGTATGATAGGTGTCATGTTGCTTTTTACTTTTTCTATAAACTCCTCATTTTTTTTCAAGCCTAAACCAAAGGGGAGAAAAAATCTTCTCGAAAGTGCGATTCCAGCAGCGAAAGACCCAAGTATCTCAGGTGCGCCACTTAGGTGCGAGAGATAAGCAAAAAGAAGGATAAGCGAGATGATAACTGTGGGGATAAAACCTGGGACTTTTCTCTGTTTTTCTATGCGACGAAAGAGGTCAGAAACTAAGTTAGCAAGAGCAGGGGCTAGGAGTAAAAAAGCAAAGATAAAAAGTGCAACTTGTCCAGTATTTGCAAGGCTTAACTCCCCTGTAACTGAAAAATCATAGATGAAAACTAAGATAATCACTCCAAAGATATCGTCTATAACAGCAGCTCCTATGACTATCTGGGCTATGTTTGTCTGTTCTTTGTGTATGTCACGCAAAACTCGAAGAGTGATACCTATGCTAGTAGCTGTGAGTGTTCCACCTATGAATAAAGATACAGGCAAAGAGAGTCCAAAGAGATAAATCCCTGCTAACATGGAGACACAAAAAGGAAAAATAACACCAAAAACAGCTACGACTAGAGCCTTGCCTCCAGCATTTTTAAGTCTTTCTAAGTCTGTTTCAAGTCCAACTTCAAAGAGTAAAAGAATGATACCAATCTCAGCCAATACTTTTAAAACATCATTTACTTCGATAAGCCCAAGCCCAGAAACTCCGAGCAAAATCCCAGCACTAAGCTCTCCTAGTACAGAGGGGATACCAACTCTAGCAAACAGTTCACCAAAGATGCGAGCAGTGATAAGGATGAGAAAAAGCATTAGGAAAAAGTTGTGTATGTCCATGGATAAATTCTACTTGAAAGTTCCTAAAAAATCAAATTTTTGTTACAATAAAGAGCTTTACATGTAAAGGTTTAGATGAGGAGATATGGATGGCAAAAGTTGTTTTT
>DLUF01000044.1 GCA_002742765.1 Sulfurospirillum sp. UBA12182
ATAAAGAGTACTATTTTAAAAACTTAGAGAACTTTTTAGCAAAAGTTGATGCCCTTAATGAAAAAATAATGCTGACCTTAAAAGATACTCCAAAAGGTACAAAATTTATGGTTTTTCATCCATCTTGGGGATATTTTGCAAAACAGTATGATTTAGAGCAAATCGCTATCGAAGTTTCAGGGAAAGAGCCTAAACCAAAAGAGCTTATGCATATCATAGAAGAAGCTAAGGAAGAAAATATAAAAGCTCTTTTCACACAGCCTGAATTTTCAGATAAAAGTGCTACAATTATAGCCAAAGAGTTACAAGTACCTGTTATAAAAGTAAGTCCACTTGCAAAAAACTGGGAAGAACAGCTCTTAAAAATCGCTCAAAGTATAGCAAACAAATAGGAAAAGATGAAAGCCATTGAGATAAAAAATGTAAATTTTGCTTATGAAGATGAACTTGTTTTAGAAAATATCAATCTTGAAGTGGAAGAGAGAGACTTTTTGGCTATCATCGGTCCAAATGGAGGCGGTAAAAGTACGCTTTTCAAACTCATTTTAGGGCTTCTTCAAGCCCAAAATGGGGAAATTAAAATTTTTGGACAAAAAATTAAAAAATCTCTTAGTACTCTAGGTTATGTACCTCAAAATACAAATGTAAATACTCATTTTCCCATAAAAGTTATAGAAGTTGTACTTATGGGACATATCGGAGACAAACCACCTCTTATAGGGTATAGAAAAGAAGAGATTGCTTGTGCAACAAATGCACTTAAACAAGTAGGCATGGAAAAATTTGCTCATAAAAAGATAGGAGAACTCTCAGGTGGGCAAAGACAAAGAGTTATGATAGCACGTGCTTTATGTGCGCATCCTAAGATTTTATTGCTTGATGAGCCTACTTCAAATATAGATGCAACAGGGCAAAAACAGATATATGAACTGCTTCAAAAGCTCAATCAAAACATCACTGTTGTTGTTGTAAGCCATGACCTCTCTATCATCTTAGAGTATGCTACAAAAGTAGCTCACATCAACAAAAATCTTGCTTATCACGATATTAGTGAGCATAAAAAGAGAAAATTCTTTACCAAAGATGAGCATTTCTGCGAAGTAGAACTTTTACAGATGTTAGGGCGTTAAAATGTTAGAAGCTTTACAATATGAATTTATACAAAATGCACTTTTATCTGGTCTTTTAGTGAGTATCGCCTCTGGCATTATCGGCTCACTTATCGTAGTCAATCGTATGGTCTTTTTAGCTGGAGGAATTGCACATACCTCTTATGGTGGTATAGGGTTAGCACTCTTTTTTGGGATTCCCATATTTTTAGGAGCTTCTTTGTTTGCGATAGCAGCAGCGCTACTTATGGCATTTCTCACACTCCACAAAAGAGAGAGGATTGATACTTTTATCGGTCTTATTTGGGCGGTTGGCATGGCTATTGGGATTATCTTTGTTGATATGACGCCTGGATATAATGTTGATTTGATGAGCTATCTTTTTGGCTCTATCCTCGCAGTAAGTGATGCGGATATCTACTATATGGGTGGATTAGTCATTGTAATTATCTTTATTATTACATTTTGGTACAGAGATATTTTAGCTGTCTCTTATGATAGTGAATACGCTAAATTAAGAGGTATCAATGTCAATCTTTTTTATACGCTCATTCTTGTATTGTCTGCACTGAGTGTTGTTATCGCCATTAAGGTAGTTGGACTTATACTTGTTATAGCACTTTTAACGATACCCATTTACATAGCAGAAAAACTCTCAAGTTCTTTGTATATGATGATGTTTATATCCTCTTTACTTTCAGCTTTTTTTACCTTAACAGGACTTATAGTTTCTTATACTCTTAACCTTACTTCTGGTGCTTCGATTATCTTAGTTTCAGCTTTTTGTATGGTTTTATTTTTACTTTTTAAAAGAGATTAATGCGTATTTATATTTTACTTGTTTTATGTGTACTTTTTTGGTCTGGAAATTTTATCATCGGGCGATATGTTCATGAAGAAATCAGCCCTATTTCTCTAGCTCTTTTTAGATGGATAGGTGCGGCTTTACTTATGTTGCCTTTTTTGATTTTTAACTTTTCACACATCTTTAAAGTCTTTAAAGAAAACTTTTTAATCCTTTCTCTCTTATCTATTTTGGGGATAAGTGCATTTAACACTTTTTTATATATAGGTTTACAAGATACAACAGCGACAAATGCTCTTTTGATTAACTCTTCTATCCCTGTTCTTATCTTGGTTTTTTCCTTTATCATTTTGAAAATTGCCATAAATTTTAAACAATTTATCGGCATCGTTTTTTCAACATTTGGAGTTATCTTCCTTATCATCAAAGGTGATTTTTCGACACTTACACACTTACAACACACTCAAGGCGATATCTGGGTTATACTCTCTTCACTGACATGGGCTCTTTACTCCACTTTGGTAAGATTCAAACCAAAGGCTTTAAGTGATATGCAATTTTTTACTACTATCGTTTATATAGGTCTATTTTGGCTTGGGATTGCTTATGTATTAGTTGGTGGTGATTTTTCTAAAGATATTGTACATGTAAAAGATTTTTGGTGGGTATTTGTTTATATCTCTCTTTTTACTTCTGTACTATCTTACTATTTTTGGCATCAAGGCATCCATACTATCGGAGCAAACAAAACAGGACAATTTACTCATTTGATGCCTCTTTTTGGCTCTATTCTTGCATATCTTTTTTTAAAAGAGCATTTGATGAGTTACCATATCTTTGGAGCATTGTTTATCGCTTTTGGTATCTACCTCTCTTTGTTTAGCAAAAAGGAGAAAAGATGAGTTTTTTTCAAGAACTTATCAACACTCTAAGTACCATGTCTGCTTGGGAGTTTGTAGCAGTTTTTTTATCCATTGCTTACCTTCTTTTGGCGATGAGACAAAGCCTTTGGTGCTGGGTTGCAGCATTTTTTAGTACACTTATCTATGCTATACTCTTTTTTGATGCTGCTTTACTTATGGATTCTGTTTTAAATATCTATTATCTTTTTATGGCTGTTTATGGTTGGTATTCATGGCGTTTTGGAAACAAAAATGATGAAAATCTTCATCCAAGTTCTTGGAAGATATCTTTACATGTAAAGATAATTTTGATACTTGGTTTGATCTCTTTAGCTTTTGGTTACATCATGGATAACTATACTCATGCTGACTTTGCTTATCTTGATTCAGCAACGACTGTTTTTGCCATCTTTACTACCTACATGCTTGCTAAAAAGATTTTAGAGAATTGGATTTACTGGATAGTGATTGACGCAGTATCTATCTATATCTATATTGAAAAAAGCTTTTATCTCACTGCGTTACTCTTTTGTCTTTATACTATCTTAGCTTTTATAGCTTATCTACAATGGAAAAGAGAGTTGGCTCTTGGATAAAGAGTTTTTAGAAAAATACAGCCTATTTCAAAACAAACAACTTCTTCAATTTGAGTTAGTCCTACCACAAGGCTTTTGTAATCTAAACTACAAACTTACGACATCAGATGGGATTTATCTAGTAAGAAAATTGCAACAAAACAGTCTTGATAGAAAATTAGAGTTTAAAACAGCTTATCTCGCTTATAAAAAGAAAATAGCCAAAAAGCCTCTACTTTTAGATAAAAAAAACTCTTTAATGATTTGTGAATTTGCAAATGGCATCCATAAATCTTCCTTCTCTTTCCAAGACATAAAAAACTTAGCAAAAACACTTCAAAAACTCCATGCTATAAAGCTATATAAAAGACCAATCAATTTAAAAAAGACCCTTCACTCCTATAAAAATGTCTCTTTTAAGACAAAGATTCTTTTTAAAAACCTTCAAAATTTTTCATCTGATTTAGTTTTATGTCATCAAGACTTGAACCCTAAAAATATTTTATTTGATAAAAAATCTATCTTTATTATTGATTTTGAATATGCAAATATCAATGATAGATATTTTGATTTAGCGGCTCTTTGTGTAGAGTTTTCTCTTAACCAAAAAGAGGAGAAGATTTTTTTAAACACCTATTTTTCATCTAAGCAAACATTTGATAGAAAAAAACTAAAGCTTTACAAAAAAATTTATAAAGCTCTTTGTAATTTATGGTTTAAGCAATTAACCCTCTGAGCTTTTCAATCGCTTTTTCTTTTTGCTTTGCCTCTATCATTATATCTATACTATAGAGTTCCTCTCCAAATATATTAACTAAATTTTGAAAATCCTCTTTTTCTATAAAATCTCCGTGATTTCCGAACTTCCCCTCTCCTTTTGAGGAAATATGAACTTTTGGGCGTCTATTTTGATAACTTTTTAGAAAATCTTCTTTAGAAAAAAAGCTAGGATTTAAGCTATGGTGATAAATATCAAAAATAAAAGGAATTTTTACATGTAAACAAACTTTAGCTATCTCTTCTGCGGTAAAAATCCTTTCATCATTTTCCAGTGCTAAACGTTCCTTAAGCCAACTGTTATGTTCTATGGTATCAACCAAACGTTCTAATGCTAATTCCTTATCTCCATAGCCTCCTCCACCGTGAATAAGTACAATACCATTTTCATCTATTCCTAAACTATCAAAAAGCCAAAAAGATGCTCGAAGTTCTGATAAGGACTTTTGTATAACTTCTTTGTTCAAAGAATTTAGTACGATATATTGACCTGGATGTTGTGTAATACGGATTTGATAATGCTTGATTTTTTCTTTTGTCTCATCTAAAATATACCTTATCTCTTTTTTCCAAGAAGTTTCAAAATCATCATGAGATAGAAAAGGGATAAAACTATTGCCCAGTCTAAATGTCTTCAAATTATGTGTTTTGGCAAACTCTAGGAGCTTAACAAACTCATTAGCATTTTGTCTTACTTTTAAAATCACATTTTCTTTATTTAGTCTTTTTAGTGTGCATGTATGGTTAGTACTTAAAGAGTTGTCACTAAGAGAACAAAAAAGTCCAAAACGATATTCTCTCATTACCAAGGTCCTTTAAATCGAATTGGTTTAAAGGATAACTTTTTTAAATGTTTTGTATTACGGTTTTTTACCCTTTTCCTCCACATCTTAAAACTACTTGGTTTCATCCACAGACGCATAAGTTTCTGCACTTCATTTTGAGTTAATCCATAATTATATTTTATACTTTCAAAAGGTGTTCTATCCTGCCATGCCATTTGTATAATGCGACTCTTATCATCTACGTCAAAAAATTTACACATGAAAATCCTCTATTTTTTGAAAAATTTTAACTTCTTGTAAAATTTTTTGTAGGCTAAATTTGTTTATTGATGCCACTCTATAGATATATGAACTAACTCTTCATGGATACTTAAAGCTTCTTTGACTTTTGAAGTTTCAATCACTTCATCACTTTTTAAATGTAAAATTGAACCATATTTCCCTTTACCAACTCTAAAAACGTGTAAATCCTCAATGATAACTTTTTCATCTAAACCATTTATAACATCTATGATTTCTTGAACGATAGAGTCATTCATGTTTGCATCAAGAAGTATTTTACCCGATTGTTTGATAAGTCCAACCGCCCAAACTGCAACGATAACTGAGCCAACAATCCCCATCAAAGGATCAAGCCAATCTGCACCAAAGAACATCCCTCCTATAAGTGCGATGATAGCTAAAACTGAAGTAAGTGCATCTGTCAAAACATGGATATAAGCTGCTTTCAAATTCATATCATGGTGATGGTGATTGTGTTCATGATGATGATCATCTTTTAAGAGCCAAGCACAAATGAGATTTACTATCAAGCCTATAAGAGCTATCGCTATGGCTTGTTTATAAGCGATTTGTATGGGATTCATTATCCTATCAAAAGAGTGAAAAGCCATAAAGAATGCCACTATCAAGAGAAAAATCGCACTTGTGTAACCTCCTAAAACTTCTATCTTAAAAGTTCCAAAGTTAAAACGAAAGTCATTCGCGTATTTTTGGGCTAAAACATACGTAAGATAAGCAAGCCCTAGTGCAACAACATGAGAACTCATATGCCAGCCATCAGCTAACAGCGCCATTGAATTATAATAAATCCCACCAATTATCTCTGCTAACATCGTAATAAGCGTTAATAAAGTAGCATAGAGAGTATTTTTCTTCGCAATTGGATTGATAGTATCAAAGTTATGTGAGTGTTTGTGTATTTTTAGCTTTTCTATAGTGTTCATTTTATCCTTCTTTAAAAGTTTTTTTGATACTATACCCCAGTATACCTAATACAAAACTGAAAGGCTAAAAATGGCTCATACAATAGCAAATAAAGAAAAACTTCTCTTAAGAGTAAAAAAAATCAAAGGTCAGTTAAGTGGGATAGAAAAAGCTCTTGAAGATGAAAAAGACTGTTTTAAAATCTTACAACAGATAAGTGCTACAAGAGGTGCGATTCAATCTCTAATGAGTGAAGTGTTGGACAGTCATATCAAAGAGCATTTAGGAAACCATGTCAGCGAAGCACAAAGAGAAGAAGAGATTCATAATCTCGCATCACTTTTAAAAACATATTTAAGATAGATTATTTGGGGTTATTGTTGATGGTGCGGATGAGAAGACTCGAACTTCCACGCCGCGAGGCACCAGATCCTAAGTCTATTTTTTACTCTTTTTTATCTTTTCTTAAATGTTTTCATTTTCTTTCAAAATACCTATATTTAGGGCTTCTATAAAGAAATTTGTTTTTCAATATTATATCATCTAATTTCATATATTTTCAAATTTTGTAGTAAAATCTGTAGTAAAAAAAAGGCATATATTATAAACAAAAATTTTGCTATACTAATTAACACAAAACAAAAAGCTTTTTCAAGTTAAAATCAAGAGTTGAAAATTTGGGAAGTTTTAAATAGAAGACAGTGCCTTAGGCATCATCATCACATAGTGAGAGAGGCAATCCCTACTTATATCTTCGGGTGAACCTAAGGCTTATTAACGAAATTGTAGCTATATTACATTAAAAAAAAGTTTAAGTGTGAAAAGTAAATTTTATGAATCGCTAGAACATAGTATTTCTCAAAGCCGATTATCTACCTATAAGCAAGACGATTATAAAGAAATAGATATCTTAACAAGCTACGTTCTAAATGCAAAAATCTCTCAAAATTTTTATTTTTTATTACAAAATCTTGAGGTTTCACTTAGAAATGCAATATATTACAGTTACAAAAAACATTACCCTACTAAAGGTTTCTTTTACTTGCATGAATCAAATTCTTTTAATCGATATAAAAGCAAAAAAGAGATTCATTCAAGAGAATGCTGGAAAATGTTATGTGGCGTAAAATATAAACTAAGACATTTACAATGTCTAACAGATGGTAAAGTTATTGCCGAACTAAACTTTGGATTTTGGACTGAACTCTTAACTTCTACAGATTCAAAATATATAAATCTGTGGCGTACAATCTTTTCAGATGTATTTCCAAACTATGAAATGCAATCTTCTATAGATCATGATAAACATTTAATTGGTGCAAAAATTGATAATATTCGAAACTTTAGAAACCGTATCTTTCATTATGAACCTATCTACAATCAAAATAATCTTCAAGATATGCATGCAGAAATTTTTGATATATTAGGTTGGCTAAATAAAGATATGAAAATTTTAAATGAACTTTTTGATGAGTTTAAACATATTGAAACAGATAGAAAAAGAATCTTTAATATCTTGGAAAAGTTTTAATATGGCATTAAAACCTATTGGTGGAAAATATGAGGGTGTTTGGATTAATGAGCTTAAAAATGGAGATATATCATACTACATCAACTATCGTGATGAAAATGGAAAGCCTGTAAAAGTTCAGGTCGGTAAAAAAACAGCAATATCAGACTTTTCTGCTAGAGATGCTTATGCAAAACTCATTGATATAAAATATAAACTCAATCACGACCAAGAACCAGTTATAAAATCTGGAAGATCATCGAAAATAAAACTAGATGACTTGTGGGCTGAGTTTTTTAAATATGCAAAAGCAAATAAAAAATCTTGGACTATAGATGAACAAAACTACAACAAGCACATAAAGCCTATTTTTGGGAATAAGTCTGTTAAAAGCTTGAAATCTTTAGATTTTGAAAAACTCAAACAAAATTTATTTGAAAAAAGCTTAGAAGCACAAACTGTCAAACATCAATTGACGCTTATTAGAACAATTATAAATTATGGAATAAAACATGATTTAATTAAAAATTTTACAAATCCTTTAGCAAATGGTAAAGTTAAAATGCCAGAAATTGATAATAAGAGACAAGCTTATCTTACAAAAAACCAAGCTAAAGAAGTTTTAGAAATACTAAAGTCTATTCATCCATTAACATACCATCTAACCGTTCTTCTGTTATTTACAGGAGCAAGATTCAGTGAAATAACAGGAGCTTCATCTCAAAAGAATAAAACGGGTGTTGTAGCCCCTCTTAAATGGTCAGATATAAATTTTGATAATAACACCATTTATCTCAAAAAAACAAAAAATGGGAATGACAGACATATAGCGATGAATGATATTCTTCTTGAAACCATTCAGTATCTATATACTAATAAAGTCAATGATAATGTCATAACTAATAGTGCAGGAGGAATAATTCTCAGGATGCCAGAGTATTTTATGGCAGCCGTTGAAGCAATCATTCCTGGAAATAAAGCAAAAGATACAAAATATAAAATTACAGCTCACTCTTTAAGACATACTCATGCTAGTTGGCTTGCAGAGGCTGGACTTGATATATTACAAATAAAAGAGCAACTTGGTCATAAAAATATTGATATAATGCCACTAAAAGTCAAGACAATATTTTTGTAGTTTAAATTCCACAACATTATGCCACTTTTTTCAT
>DLUF01000043.1 GCA_002742765.1 Sulfurospirillum sp. UBA12182
AGAGCTTTTGAATCAGCAGTTTCAACAGTGCGTTCAGCTCATACGGGACCTGATTTGGTTGGAGTTGCGGATTTAATATTAGATTAAAAAAAGGTGCCCTTCTTGGGGCACCTTTTTTCATTATTTGTTTACTTTTTCTTTTAATTCTTTTCCAGGTTTGAATTTTGGAACTTTTCTTGCAGGAATTTTAATTTTTTCTCTTGTTCTTGGGTTTACACCTGTTCTTTCTTCTGCTTTTCTTACTTCAAATGTTCCAAATCCGATAAGTTGAACTTTTTCCCCTTTTGCTAATGCATCGGAAATTGATTCAAATACTGCATCAACAACTGCTTTGATGTCTTTTTTCTTTAATTCAGGAATCTTTTCAGCGATCATGTTAACAAGTTCCTTTTTACTCATACCTTTTCCCTCCTCTTAGTTAATGGTGATAAGTACGATAATAATATATCATTTTTGGTGTATCAATTGCAAATAGTTTATTTATAAGGCTTTGTGAAACATTATAATGAAAAAACGAGAAATAAGACAAAATAATCATTTTTTTAAGTTTTTTCTGTAAAAATCGTCAATAATCTTTGAAATATCGAATTTTGTCTTATTCTCGGAAGAAATTACCAAATCTGCCTTTTGTGAAAATATAGAATGCATCTCTTCAAAGATTATATCTAGTTCTTTATCACTGTATTTTTTATTGATCTTTTTTAGTCTTTTAACGAATTTTTCTTTTGGAATTTTTATGTATATTATCTTTCCGTTAAAAAGCTCAAGGTTTGAGATAGTTCCAAGAGTAACTACAATTTTTTCTTCAAATTTTTTAAAACGCTTTAGAAATTTTCCTTCAAGTGATTTTATTGTTTGAAGACCATTATTTCTAATTATATCGTTGAAAGATTTTCCTGTTTCTATTTTTAATATTTCATCAAAATCAACTACATCGTATCCAAAATCTTCTTTTAAAATTCTTCCCACAGCAGATTTGCCGCTTCCAGGGAGTCCAACTATATACAAAGGCAATTAAATCCCCCCTAATCAGATAATATTTTAATAAAAACTTTTCTCCTCCTTGGACCATCAAACTCGCAGAAGTATACACCTTGCCATGTTCCAAGAACTAATTTTCCATTTTCTATTATTAAAGTAATACTTGGAGATACAAGTGTAGATTTTATATGTGAATCAGAGTTTCCTTCAATATGGGTATAATCCCAATTAGCAGGTATAACCTTGTTTAAAGTTTTAACTATGTCACTTTTCACTGAAGGATCAGCATTTTCATTTATAGTAACAGCTGCAGTTGTATGTGGAACAAACACCACACAAATGCCTGATTTAATACCAGATTTACTTATCGTTTCTTCTATTTTATGAGTTATGTCTATGAACTCATTTCTTGTTTTTGTAGGAACTTCTAAGCTGTAAAGCATCTTTATTCCCCCTTTTCAAAGCCTATTATATCATAAAAACTGTTTTACTTGCAATTTTACTTGATTTTTATAATTTTTTTTATTATAATATAAATGCAAATGATTTGCATTTGCAATTACTTGGAGGGGAAAGAAGTGCTGACAAAATGGAGGAAATTGGTTTTAGATGTTATAAATTCAAGTGAGAAGCCACTTAATGCGGAAGATATTTATAGATTGAATAATTTCAAACCCAATTTGTCAACTGTATATAGAGCTTTAAATTATCTTGAGAAAAAAAGCTATATTTCTTCAGTATCTTTTGATGGTGGAACTAAGTATTATTTTTCAAAAGATAAGCATTTCCACTTTTTATATTGCACAAATTGTGGAAAAATAGAAGTTTTTGAAGAATGTATGGCAAGTGAACTTGAAAAGAAAATTAAGAGTAAATTTGGTTATCTTATAACAGATCACGTATTTTATTTTAAAGGATTGTGTAAAAAATGTAGGAAGGAGGTAAAAGGGAATGAATAATAAAATATTACTTACAGTCTTTTTAATTTTTGTTTCATCCCTTTCATTTTCTTTGATAGTTACAACTATCAATCCATACTATTTGATTGTTAAGCAAATTGTAGGTGAAAAAGATGAGGTACATTTGCTACTTGGTCCTAATGTAAATCCCCATACTTATTCATTAAGAGTAAGTGATGTAAAAATCCTTTCAAAAGCAAATATTATTTTTGCAAATGGTGGGATAGAACCAGATTTAAGCAAGTTTGATGTTGTATATTTGAGAGATTATATTCCTTCTTTGTTTGTTGAATACAACAACCCACATTTTTGGCTTGATCCTTACTTTGTCAAGTATTATATAATTCCAACAGTTGTTGAGAAATTAAGTAAAGTTTATCCTCAGTACAAGAGTGATTTTGAAGCAAATGCAAAAATTCTTTTGGGTGAAATTGATGAATTTTTGAGAGAGTATAAAGCTTTAAATTTAAGTGGTACTGTACTTGTTCATCATCCAAGTTTTTACTACTTTTTTAAAGAGCTAAATTTAAAGGTGAAGTGGGTTGAGCAGGGGCACAATGTTTCAGTTGGTATGAAGAAGTTAATAGAAACTATCAAATCTGAAAATATTATTGCGATATTTTCTGAGGTTCAGCAATCAAAGGATGAAATAAAAATTATCTCAAAACAACTGAACAAAAAGTATTACACTTTAGATCCTCTTGGAGTAAATGCTAAAAAGTTCATAGATATTTACTATCAAAATTTTGAAGAGATAAGGAAGGCGTTAAATGATGACAAATGATATAGCTGTAATGGTTAAAGATTTAAACTATCTAATAGGGGAAAAATATATTCTAAAAAATATCAACTTTTCAATTAAAAAAGGTGAGTTTGTAGGAATTGTAGGTCCTAATGGGGCGGGTAAATCTACTTTGATAAAGATTCTAATTGGTGAAATAGATAATTACGTTGGAGAAGTTATGATAGAAGGGAAAATAGGATACCTTCCACAAGTTCAAACGTTTAATAGGGAGGTACCTATTAACGCTTATCAATTTGTAAAAATGGGGAGCTACAAAAATAAGAAAAATGTAAAACTTATTGAAAAGCTAATTGAAGAAGTAGGGCTTTCAGGAAAAGAAAAGCAACTTGTAGGGACAATGTCAGGTGGTGAGATTCAAAGACTCTCGCTTGCAAGAGCGTTGGTTTCTGAACCAGATATTTTGATTTTAGATGAACCAGAAGCTGGTGTTGATCAAATGGGTAAAGCAAGATTTTATGAGCTTTTAGAAGAGTTTCAAAAACGACTTAATTTAACGATTATAATGGTTTCTCACGATATAGGTATGGTTTTTGAAAAGTGTACAACGATGATGTGTTTGAATAAAACTCTTCATTGCCATGGGCCAACAGAAAAAATAAAGCCCGATGAATTAAAATTGTTATTTCCTGATTTTGATTTGTGGATAAGATCTAAAAACCATTATGAAAGGGAGCATGAACATGGAGATATTTGAATTTGACTTTTTAAGGATAGCATTTTTGGCTACAATTTTAGCTTCAATATCTTCAGCACTCATATCACCAATAGTTGTTTACAAGAGGATGGAGTTTATTGGTGATGGTACTGCCCATGCTGCTTTTGCGGGCCTTGCATTTGGGCTTTTGTTTGGAATTAATTATAGGCTTATGGCAGTTTTAACTGCTATAGTATTTTCGATTATAATAAGCTATTTTACCAATAAAAGTAAGATTCATGAAAATAGTGCTATAGGTATGTTGCTTCCCGTATTTATGTCTGTGGGTGTTATTTTGCTTTCAAAAAGTTCTACATACGTTCAGGACATAACAAGTTATTTGTTTGGAGACATATTGCTGGTTAATATATCTGATTTTTATTTTCTAATGTTTATAATAACATTGATAATCGTTTTTTTAGCTATTTACAGAGAAGAAATACTTTACTTTCTTGCAGATGAAAAGATGGCTTCTTTTTATGGAGTAAAAACTTCTTTGCTTCGAGCATTGCTTTTGGGAGTAATTTCTGTAATGGTAGTAGGTATAGTAAAGATTTCCGGAGTTATTTTACTTGGGGCACTTTTAATAATTCCAGGACTTGTTTCAAAAAGTTTTGCAAAATCGTATAAAAGTGTGTTTTTTATTTCGGTTGTTTATAATGTCCTTGTATCTATTATAGGATTTTACATTGCATATATTCTTGATATTTCACCAGGCCCTTCAATCGTTTTAACATCTTTTACAGCTTTTGTTTTTTTACTCTTTTTCAAAAAAGTGATATCTAGTCAGCAATCTTATTATTGACATCAAAAATAAATTATGATATTATATTAGACGCGGCGGCGTAGCTCAGTGGCTAGAGCAACTGATTCATAATCAGTGAGTCATGGGTTCGAGTCCCATCGCCGCCACCAAAATAGAAAAGTTAAGAGAATGGAGCCGATAAGGCTCCGTTTTTTTTTTTACAATATTGAATTTTTTTCCTTAGTGAGTATAATGAATAAATTATTAGAGAATTTTTCTTTTTGAAATATGAATTTGCCTAAGTAACTTTTAATGTTAATGATGATTGACTATATAGTTATGTGTGAAAAATTTTTCTATTAAGATATTAAATGTCTCCACAAACATTTAAAAATGTTACCTACCTCTATGAAGCTTTATACGCTACTATAGAAAATTTCTTTATTCCAGAAATTATAGAAAGTATAAAATAGTAAAATTCCCAGGTTTTCTGGACTTACCCCCGAAAGTG
>DLUF01000108.1 GCA_002742765.1 Sulfurospirillum sp. UBA12182
GCTCTTCCGATCTAAATAGAGTCTATTATGAAAACATTAAAAACTTTGTTTTTAGTATCATTTGTTTCGGTTTCAAGATAAGTAATTGTATAATCAATAGCAGAATCTAACCCTAATTCATCGTAAACCTTAATCTCAATTGCATCTTTAAGATCACTTTCTGGAATATTACGACTAATTTCTATCGTTGCACTAATAACATCTTTACTTTGGATGTAAGAAGCAAAAAAAGAGGTTTTCTTACTTTTTTCAATATTGAAAAGTTGAATTTCATTTTTTGCATAGCGATAAGACTTTAATGAAATAGGATCAATAGAGACTATCTCAGAGTAATTAAGTTGTTGTTCAAGATCTGCCATTTTTACCTACTTTTCACTCTTTTTAGCTTTATTTGTTACGATTATATCATAGATAAAAAAAATTTACTATAAAATGTAACCTATTTTTTTTAAAAAACTTTTATCTTTGCTCCATCCTGGCTTAACTGAAACAAAAAGTTTTAGAAAAACTCTCTTTTGCAAAAAAGTTTCAATGTTTTCTCTTGCCTTTAATCCAATACGCTTAATTGTTTTACCATTTTCTCCAATAATGATACCTTTTTGACTATTTTTTTCTACAACAATGGTTGCAAAAATTTTTTCAATCGTGTCATTTTCCTCTACTTTATCAACTATGACATCGGCAAAATATGGTATTTCTTCACTTGTGTTATCGAAAATAGATTCTCGTATGTACTCTTTATATATATCTTTTAGAGGATCTGTTGTTAAAATCTCTGTCTCATATAAATAAGGATGAGAAGGTAATTCTTTTATGACTTGGTCTAAAAGATACTCTTTAGAGGTGCCTTTTTTTATTGATACTGGTATAAGTGATATAAATTTATCTTGGTACTTGGCATACTCATTCATTTTTTTAAAAAGAGCTTCTTGTGAGATTGTATCTATTTTTGTGAGCAAAATAATATGAGGTACATTTTTTTCATTTAATTTTAAAAACTCTTCATAATAGCTAATTTTGTCACTTGCAGGAGCTAAAAAAAGAATCAAATCACAATCACCAATAGCCTTTAGAGCTTCTGCTAACATAAATTCATTTAAAATTCTCTCTTTCTCATGGATGCCTGGTGTATCAACAAAGATAACTTGGGCATTTTTATGCATAGCGATTATGTTTGATCTTTTTCTTGTAGCATTTGCTTTATGGGAAACTAAGGCTATCTTTTCTCCAATAATCCAGTTTAACAAAGAGCTTTTCCCAGCATTTGGTCTACCGATAACTGACACAAAACCAGCCTTTGTGGCGCAAGTTTCCTGAAAACCAGCCTTTGTGGCGCAAGTTTGTTGTATATTGGTTTCCTTAGTTTCTTTAATGTTATTCACTTATTTCCTTATAAAATATATCTACTGCTATCTTCGTCTTCAATGATACAATCAAGCTTTTCATGAACTAATTCTTTGCTTACATATATTTTTTGTCCACTAAACTCATCTGCTTTAAAACTGATATCTTCAATAACCTTTTCTAAAACAGTATGTAATCTTCTAGCACCGATATCTTCCATCTTTTCATTTGTCATTTGAGAAATCTTAGCAATAGTACGAATCGCTTCATCCTCAAAGATAAGCTCTACATTTTCAGTTTTCATGAGTGCTTCGTATTGTTTTAGTAAAGAGTTTTTTGGTTGTGTTAAAATCTTATATAAAACCTCTTCTGTCAAAGAATTCAATTCAACACGAAGAGGGAATCTACCTTGAAGTTCAGGGATAAGATCGCTAGGTTTGCTCAGATGAAAAGCTCCTGCTGAGATGAAAAGGATATGGTCAGTTTTTACTATACCGTATTTTGTACTCACGTCACTTCCCTCTACGATAGGGAGTAAGTCACGTTGAACACCCTCTTTACTTGGATCGCTTCTATGGCTTGCCGAAGCACTAACAGCTATCTTGTCAATCTCATCAATAAAGATAATACCACCATTTTCAGCTCTCTCAATTGCCTCAGCTTTTATACTATCAAAATCAAGCAGTTTATCGCTTACTTCATTTCTCAAAGCTTCTTTGGCATCTTTTACATGTAACTCTTTTTTAATACTATTTTTTCCAGTTCCTAGGATTTTTATAAAAGATTCTTGCACCTTTATCATCTCAGGTGGTAAAGAGGAATCAGAGATATCAGAACTACTAGAGAGTTCAATCTCAATTTTTAAATCATCCAACTCTCCATCTTTGAGTTTTTGCTTCATTCTCTCAAAACTTCTTTGGTAATCCTCTTTTTTCTCTTCACTAGCTCCTTTAGGAAGAGGTGGAAGAAGCTTCTCGATGATAGTCTTTTCTATGTGAGCATCAATCAAGTCGGCATTTTTTTCTTTATGTTCATTTTTAACTAAATTGACTGAAGCCATCACTAAATCTCTAACCATAGATTCAACATCTCGTCCTACAAATCCAACTTCTGTATATTTGCTAGCTTCAACTTTAACAAAAGGTAATCCCATCATTTTAGCAAGACGTCTAGCAATCTCCGTTTTTCCAACACCCGTTGAGCCTATCATTAGGATGTTTTTAGGCATTATCTCTTCTTGCATTGTCTTATCAAGTTGCAATCTTCTATATCTGTTTCTAAGAGCGATCGCTATGGCTTTTTTAGCATCTTTTTGACCTATGATATACTCATCAAGATAAGCAACTATTTCCTTAGGTGTTAAATTCATCTATTCTTCATCCTCTAAAACAAAAGTTTTTATATTTGTGTTAGTATAAATACATAATTCACCAGCAATTTGAAGGGATTCTTTTACTAATGTTTCTTCATCTAAAGAAGCATGTCTATCAAGTGCTCGTGCAGCAGAAATTGCAAAGTTACCACCACTTCCGATGGCAGCTATCTTACCATCTTCAGGTTCAACTACATCACCAGTACCACTAAGGATAAAGATATGTTCTGTATTTAAAACTATCATCATAGCCTCTAATCGTCTTAGCATCTTATCTTTTCGCCACTCTTTAGAAAACTCGATAACTGATTTGAAAAGGTCACCTTTTTTTTGCTCTAAAATTCCTTCAAACATATCAAAAAGATTAAAAGCATCTGCTGTGCTTCCTGCAAAACCAGCTAAAACTTTTCCATGATGTAATTTTCTGATTTTTGTTGCATTGCCTTTAAGAACAGAGTTTCCAAAAGTAACCTGACCATCTCCACCGATAACAGCTTTGTTTTTCCCTTTGCAAGCAAGTATCGTTGTTGCTTCAAACATAATATTATTCTCCGATAATTTCTAATTTTAAAGGAGCGTGGATACCATGACCGAGCTTGATAGTAATTTCAAAGATACCAGTTGATTTGATAGCATTATCGATTTCGATACTCTTTTTATCGATACTAATCTCTTTTTGTGCTTCTAATTCTTGAGCTATCTCTTCTTTTGTTACAGCCCCAAATAAACTACCATTTGCTCCAAGTTTTCTTTTGATACTTAGTGTTAGCTTACTGAGAACTTTTTCAAGGGCTTTTAGTTGTTCAATCTCAGCCGCTTCTTCGGCAGCTTTTTTTCTCTCACTTGCTTCATGCTTTTTGATAACTTCATTTGTTGCAAGTAAAGCAAAGCCTTTTCCTATAAGAAAATTTTGACCATAGCCATCTTTTACTTCTTTGATTTCACCTTGCTTCCCTAAACCTTTAACATCTTTAATAAGTAGTACTTTCATTATATATTCCTTTCTTGTGGTAGTGGAGCATTTTTTAGTTTTTTGCCACTATATCCAACTATACCATCGCTCAAATGAGCAATTTTTTCAAATCCTTTGCGTTTGAGTATGCCAAGAACGTTGGACGTTCGATTGCCTGTTCTGCAATATAAGAGGATAAACTTCTCTTTGTTCTCTTCTAAAATGCCTATCGTCTCATGCAACGTTGTTGTTGGCAAGAGTAAGTCTGTCCCCGCTATACTTTGGTTCATATACTCAAAAATCTCTCTTATATCTACTAAAAGAAAATCAAGTAGATTTTGCTCTTTACATGTAAGAAGTTCTAAAAGATCTTTATCACTTACTTGGAGTGTTTGGATGCATCTTTCAAAAACTTCTTTACATGGAAGCTCTTGCATGTTTATTTGCCTTGTGCTTTTTTATTTTTACCACTGATGATAAAACGAAGAGCATTTAGTTTGATAAAACCTTCAGCATCTTTTTGGTTGTAAACTTCATCTTCTTCAAAAGTACAAAATGCTTCATTGAAAAGATTGTTTGTTTTAGAATCTCTTCCTACAACCATTACATTTCCCTTGTAAAGCTTGAGTTTTACTGTTCCATTTACGCACTCTTGGGACTTATCGATTGCTGCTTGAAGCATCTCTCTTTCTGGAGAAAACCAAAAACCGTTATAGATAAGCTTTGCATAGCGAGGCATGAGTTCATCTTTGAGATGAGCAGCTTCTCTATCAAGTGTTATACTCTCTATCGCGCGATGTGCTCTAAGCATGATAGTACCGCCTGGTGTTTCATAACAACCACGACTTTTCATCCCTACGAAACGATTCTCTACGATATCTATACGTCCGATACCATGCTTGCAACCAAGCTCGTTTAATGCGCTTAACATAGCAGCAGGAGAGAGTTCTTTGCCATTTAATTTGACTGGGTCACCGTTTTTATACTCTAATTCTATATATTCAGCCTTATCTGGAGCTTGTTCTGGGCTAACACTCCATCTCCACATATCCTCTTCAGGCTCGCTATTTGGATCTTCCAAAACTAAACCTTCATAAGAGATATGCAGTAGATTTGCATCCATAGAATAAGGAGATTTACCAGCTTTTTTTTCGATGCTTATGCCATGTTTTTGTGCATATGCAAGAAGTTTTTCTCTTGAATTTAAGTCCCATTCTCTCCAAGGAGCGATGATAGTCAAATCAGAATTCATCGCAAGATAACCTATCTCAAATCTTACTTGGTCGTTTCCTTTTCCAGTAGCTCCATGACTTACTCCATCAGCTCCTGTAAGTGCTGCTATCTCAGCTTGACGCTTTGCGATAAGTGGACGAGCGATAGAAGTACCTAGTAGATACTCTCCTTCATAAATTGCGTTTGCTCTAAACATAGGGAAAACAAAATCACGTACAAATTCTTCTTTTAAATCTTCGATAAATATATTTTCAGGTTTAATTCCTAGTTCAAGTGCTTTTTTTCTTGCTGGTTCTAACTCTTCGCCTTGACCGATATCAGCAGTGAAAGTAACCACTTCACAATGGTATTCGTCTTGAAGCCACTTTAAAATTATACTTGTATCAAGTCCACCAGAATAAGCCAATACAACTTTTTTTACATTTTTACGCATTCTTCAATTCCTATTTTGATAATTTAAATGTGCTGATTGTATCAAATGTAACTAAAATATTTGCTTATTTGGCTTTATACGCAAGAAAATTTATTAAGGCAAAAACTGTTCCAAAAAAGTATATTTTAAAATTCTTTTGATAAAATTAGCTCACTTTTGATAAGGATTATTTTTGAGAATAGATAAATTTTTAAATGCGGTAAATATAACAAAACGTAGAGCGATAAGTGAAGATATGTGTAAAAATGGTGTTGTTTGTATCAATGAAAAGGTTGTAAAACCTGCAAAAGATGTCAAAGTTGGTGATGTGATTGAGATATCATACTTAGCAAAGAAAGTTAAATATGAGGTTTTACAAATCCCACAGACAAAAACGATTCCAAAATCTGCACAAAATGAGTACATTAAGGAGATACAATGAGTTATGAGAGTTCAAGAGAAATTTTCAAAAAACTTTTTAATCATGAGTTATCTGATGAGGCGATGAGAGAGCTTTTGATCTCTATCAAACTAGATAAAGATACTGCTGTAGATGATATAGCAGCCGCAGCTAGTGTTATGAGAGAATATGCGATTCCTTTGAGTGTATCAGATGAAATCTATCCAAAACTAATCGACATAGTAGGCACTGGAGGCGATAAAATCGGTAGCTTTAACATCTCTTCCACCGTAGCTCTTTTATGCGCAGCAGCATCTTCTTATGTGGCAAAGCATGGAAGTCGTTCAGTAACTTCAAAATCTGGAAGTGCTGATATGTTTGAAGTTTTAGGAGTAAGATTAGATTTAGACATCAATCAAAGTGCTAGATTACTTGAAGAGACAGGATTTACCTTTATGTTTGCTGCAAACCATCATCCTGCAATGAAATTCATCATGCCTATTCGTAAATCGATACCAGATAAGACTATTTTCAATGTTTTAGGTCCACTTTGTAATCCAGCAAAAGTCCAAAAAATAATGTTAGGAGTTTTTGATAGCTCTTTCGTTCCAAAAATCGCACAAACTTTACATGTAAATGGAGCAAAGTCTGCTTTAGTTGTTAGCTCTCGTGAACATATGGATGAGATAAGTTTGAGTGATGTTACTTATGCTGCAAGATTGAGTGATGGAAAAGTTGTAGAGTTTGAGATAGAACCAGAACAATTTGGGATAAAAAAAGCACCTTTAGAAGCTATCATCGGGGGTGATGCGAGTTTTAATGCTGCTTTAGTAGAAAAGATTTTTAAAAATCAAGCTAGCGATGCTCAAAGAGATAT
>DLUF01000074.1 GCA_002742765.1 Sulfurospirillum sp. UBA12182
TTTTTAGATTTGTTATATCACTAAAAACAGCTAGATAGTTTTTAACTTCGCCCTCTTCATCTACAACAGTATTTGCACTAAAAAAAGCTGGATAAATTTTGCCATTTTTCTTTTGGTTTTTAACTTCTCCACTCCATTGCCCATTTTTTCTAACAAAAGAGCAAATATCCCCAATTTGAGCATTATGAATTTTTCCAAGTCCTATAATTTTCGACGACTCTCCTACAACTTCTTCTTTGCTATAACCTGTAATCTCTGAAAAAGCATTATTTACAGTAATGATTTTCATGTTTGTATCACATATCATTACTGCTTCCATAGTATTTTCAAATACTCTTTTCCACAAAACTATCTCATCTTCTCTTTTTTTCTTTTCAGTCCAGTCTCTAGCTGAAACAACAAAATACTCTATTTTTTCTTTGCCCTCTTCTTTATAGGGAAAGAATTGAATATCTATGAATCTTCGACCTATGGGAAACTTAATCCAACGCTGCAAAGTTAAAGATTCCCCTTTTAAGGCTCTTTCTTGATAAGGTTTTACATTCTTTTCAAAATCTTCTTCACCAAAAATTTCAACACTACTTTTACCTATAATCTCTTCTTTACTTTTTTGAAGATATCTTAGATAAGTCTCATTTATAGCAACATATTTATAATCTTTATCCATCAAAGAGAGAAAATCTTTTGAAGAAGAAACAATCATTTCGTATTTCCTAAGATTATCCTCTAAGTTGATTTTTGCATCTAGCATTGCATTGGCATATATACCCAACTCTTCAAATTCACTAAAACGTATCTTGTCAATATCTATTTTTTTATTATTTAAGATAAGTTTGTTAAAAAAGTTTACAAAAATTAAAAAATCCTCTTTAACTTTACGGTTGAGTCTTCTAGAAAAAAGAGAAAAAAGGATAAGAAGCGTTAGAGAAAGAAGAACTCCTCTTAAAAAAGCACTAAAAAACTTCTTATACAACTGCCCTTTTAAAAGTTCTATCTGGTCATTTATATCATCTACATAAGCACCTGCTCCAACATACCATTGCCACTTAGCGATACCTTGAACATAACTAATTTTTTGAGAATTTCTTTCATTGGATAAAGAAGGCATCACATACTCTACAAATCCTCCGCCATCTCTTGCTTTTTGGATAAGTTCTTGAACAAGATATTTTCCATTTTTATCTTGAACATTATACATGTTCTTTCCACGAGCAGGATGACTCATAGAGAGTCCATCCCATTGACCTATGAAGATATAATTATCTAGCGTCAAATCAAACTTCATAGCTTCTGTGTTATCTAAGATACTCTCTTGGATGTATTTAGTTAAATCCTCTAGGTAAATTCCAGTACCTATAATCCAACCATAAGGCTCAAACAATTTGATATAAGAAGTTTTTATCCTTTCCTCTTGTACTTTAGGTTTTGTCCACTTATAGTTATAAAATCCCTCTTTTTGCTTCTTCGCTATTTCTATCATCTCTTTAACAACAAAAACACCATCGCTATTGTAAACTAAGAGCATATCTTTGCCCTCTAGTTCTGGCTTCTCGTCAAATAAAATTTCTTTACCATTTATATCTGTTATAAAATAATATCCATCATTTGGAAAGCGCACTTTACGCAAAGCAGCGATAATCATATCTTTGATTTGGGCTTGACTTTGCTTATCTTTGTAGTTTTCGTATAGATTTTCTGCTACAAGATGGGCTTTGTGAACTCTGTTTTGGAGCATTTTGTATTTAGCTTCTTGCAAGTTTTTTGTTTGAGTCTCAATAATTTTTATGTAGTGTTCAACCTCTTTTTTTAATCTATCTTTAACATTTTCTTTGTGTTCTAAACTAAGTTGCTTTACATCTGCTTGATAATCTTTATAATCTCCTACAAATCCTATAAACAAAAACAAAATAGTAAAAATCAATAAAAAAGCAATCCAATAGCGTGCAATGATATCAAACAAGCTAGGTTTACTTTTTTTCATACTATCATAATCCTTAATTTTACTTGTTTACTATATTATATTAATTATCTTTAAGCTATCATTAGAGTAAATTTATGAGAGGGATAAGATGAAAGAAAAAAAGAATCAATGGGATAAAAAAGCGAAGAATTACAATCGTTATAATCCTGATAATTCGAGATTTGAAGCCAAAGTTATCCATAGAATCGAAGAACTTGGAATAGATTTTTCACAAAAAAATATCCTTGATGTAGGAGCTGGTACTGGAGTCTATACCATACGTCTAGCAAAAAAAGCTCATTTTGTTGTAGCAATGGATTTTTCGTCACAAATGCTTGAAATTTTAAAAACAGACGCTATAAAAGAGAATGTTAAAAATATCAAAACACAAGTGAGTTCTTGGAGTGATTATAAACTTGAACAAACTTTCGATATAGCCTTTACTACGATGTCTCCTGCTTTAAGCAATGAAAATGACTTTTTAAAGTTTCACAAATGTGCCCAAACAAAGATATATCTAGGTTGGGCTGGACAAAGAGACTCTGATATCTTGCAAAAACTTTTTGAAGTGCACGATACTTTCTATACCCCACCAAATGGTTCACAAGAACTTAAAAACTGGCTTAACTCTCAAAAAATACCCTTTACATGTAAAGAGTTTGATGAACTAAAAATCTCTACATGTAAAGATGAAGAAGGACTTGAAAAATACAAATGGCATTTAGAAATTAGAGATGTTATACCTCAAGAAAAACTCATTTTAAATGTTCTAAAAGATTTTTCTAAAGATGGAATTATCACAGAAACTACCAAAAACAAGATGAATCTCATCATTTGGTAAAAGAAAGAGGGAATCCCTCTTTCTTTAAGTTCTAAACTCTTTGAGTTTATTGTTTAGATTTTCTGTCATCTTATTGAGATGTTCAGCAGCACTAGCAATCTCTTCAACATTTCTAGCATTTTGCATAGAGATTTCATTCATCTTGCCAACACCCACTATGATTTCGCTTATGTCCTCTCCTGTGGAGATGAAACTATTGACCGTTTTATCTGTCATTTTTGTTGCATTACCCATAACTAAAGAGAGCTCTTGTATCTTCTTTTCTACACTAATTGCAGTGACACTTAGATTTTCAACTTGTTTAGAGTTCGCACTCATCTGTTCGCTTGATTCTACGATAGATTGAACGATAACATTGATAGTAGAGTTTATCTCAACTAAGGACTTTTGAGTTCTCTCTGCAAGTTGTCTCACCTCATCAGCCACAACAGCAAATCCACGTCCATGCTCTCCTGCACGTGCGGCTTCGATAGCTGCATTAAGTGCTAAAAGATTTGTTTGGTCTGCTATATCTCCTATCACTTCTAAAACACCCTTAACTTGTTCAGTATCAGAACTTACTTGGTGAATCCTATGTGCAAGTTCAACCTCTTTGACAGCACTTCGTTTTATCTCTTCAGTCAGTTGTAAAATCGTCTTATTTGCCTCATCTAAAAAGCCATTTGCTTCTTCTAAATCTTTTTTAGAGATTTTAGCTTCCTCGATACTTGCAGCCATCTCATCTTTTATCTCTGAGGCTTTTGAGGTTGTTTGATTGACTATTAAAATTGAGTCCTCAACTAGCTTTCCTACCTCTAAAGCAGTAGTAGAGAGCTCATGAGAGACAGAAGAGTTTTCTGTTGAAAGACTTTTTGCATCGGAAATAAGCTGGCGTACTTTTTGGATAAAAGTATTGACACTTTGGCTTGCTTGTGCTATCTCATCATTTCCTTTAAAGCTAAGCTCTTTTGTCAAGTCTCCATTGCCACTTGAGAGGTCTTTTGTTTTTTGTATCAACTCTTCTAGCTTCATAACTTTTGTCTTTTGAATCAACTAACAAATCTGTTGCATTTGAATGTAAACTATTGTAAGCTAGTCCTATCAAAGAAGCTCCCACCAACACCAAAGCAAAAACTGCTAAAAAGATAACCCGCGTAGAAATCTTCATCACTTATCCTTAATAATTAAAATCCTAATTAATCATACATCCAAATGACAAAAATGTAACTTAAATTTTATTGAAAGAGATATTTTTGAAGAGAAATCTGAAGATAAGGTACAGCATAAGCCGAGTTCTGTCTAAGGGTGATTATTTATCTAATCTTTATATTGCTATAAAGCTTTAGCGAATGGTAAAAATATGAAGCAAAACCAATCCATTCTTGCTGCAAGTTGGGTTTACATAGCCTTCTTAATTGCTTAAGAAGCTGGTGGGCTCTTACCCCACCGTTTCACCATCACCTTTATCTCTAAAGGCTGTCTACTCTCTGTTGCACTATCCCTTGGGTTACCCCAGCCGTCCGTTAGACGGAACCTCGCTTCATCGCAGCCCGGACTTTCCTCTTAGGTCTTAAAACCCAAGCAATCACCTACTGTACCTTACGAAGTGTAATTATAACATATCACAGCTGAGCTAAAGTGTGTTTTTCTCTAAACTCGAAACTTTTCTACAAAACCCATCAAAATAAAAGAAAAAATCCCCACAAATAAAAATCCTAAAACAAGAGGATAGAGAGTACCGTTATACATCTGTCCTATAAAAACGCCTATGGGAACAGAAAGTAAGGTTGAAACAGAACCTATGATAGCTGCCCCAATCCCTGCTATATGCCCTAAAGGTTCCATCGCCATAGCATTGAGGTTGCCAAAAAGCATGCCAACACTAAAAAAAGTCGCCATAAAATAAATCATACTCAACCACAAACTAGGAGTTCCATCATAAATGTAGCCAATAGGAAGAAACAAAAAAGATAAAAAAATCATCAACTTCATCGCTTTTTTACCAAGGTTTCTCGTTCCATATCGTAAAACTAATTTTCCATTTAAAAATGAGGCAAATCCCAAAGATAAAGCCATCATAGCAAAGTAAAGTGGAAATCTATCTCCTGCATGATAGATATCGTGAAATACTTGTTCAACAGAACTTAGATATCCGATAAAAGCACCAAGAATCAAAGATAAGACAAGGGTATAGCCAAAAACTATCCGATTGGTAAGTGTCTCTTTTGCTCCCTCAAGAATCACGCCGATATGAAAAGCTCTCCTTTTTTCAAAAGCCAAAGTCTCTTCCATGCGAAACCCAAACCAAAGCAAGATAAAAACGGCAAATATGATAAAAACAGCAAAAATCGCTCTCCACTCAAAATAGGACAAAATCCCCTGTCCTAGCAAAGGAGCAACAGCAGGGATAAAGATAAACAAAGTCATAGAAAAAGACATAACCTGAGCTAAACTTCTACCCTCAAACCTATCTCGTACCAATGCCATATTTACTACACGAGGGGAAGCAGCTCCAAAACCTTGTAAAAATCTTCCAACAAGCATTCCAAAAAGAGATGTTGCCATCAAAGAGATGAGACAACCTACTATAAAAAAACTAAGTCCTAGATATAAAGCTGGTTTTCTTCCATAGCTATCTGAGAGTGGACCATATAAAACCATCCCTACTGCAATCCCTAAAAAAACAGTAGATATGATAAGTTGTGCATCATTTGGATGCTTTACATGTAAATCCTCTCCGATGACTGAGAGAGCTGGTAACATAGTATCTATGCTAAGAGCTGTTAGAGACATCAAAAAAGCGACGATAAGTACAAATTCGCCATAAGAAATTTTTGATTTTTCAAGCATTTTAAGCTTCTAAAACCATATGTAAAAGTTCTTCTAAAACAGTTGTTGCGTAAGAGCCTTTTTGGAGAGAAAAATGCATCTCAAACCATTTTTCATCTTCTTTATAATGAAACTCCACATCTTCTAAGAAACTCCAAGCAAATCTTCTTCCCCCATCCATTTGGGATAAAAAAGGTTCAGCCTGAGCGTAAATCTCATCTTCCATACTTTTAGAAAATCCCTCACTTCTCATGCTTCTGTTTCCTACAAGCCAACCAGTCAATGTGATTTCATGTCTTGCAAATCTTTGAGCTTCCTCTTTTGTATCTGTACAAACAAAAGGTTTCCCAGCTGGATAATGGTGTAAAACATCTCCATCTAAGATTTTTAGAAAATGAGGCTGTGCCCTTAATTCTTTAATCAAATCTTTATCAAACCCTAAAGCACTACTAGCTTCTTTATCATCAAAATCAGTAAGGATATGACCTATCTCTAAACGTTTATTTAACCAAGTGTTAAAAAGATAACTCTGATATGCACTGATAAACAAATCTCTTTTTTTTCTATTTCTTTCTCTTTTTGCTTCACTTAGGATATCTCTTCCTAACAGATAGTTATTACCCTCTCTTCCAAAGCGTTGGTATCCAAAAAAGTTGGGGTAACCCTCATGTTGGAGAATTTTAAGTGCATTTGAAAGTTTTTGACCATCAACTTTATGTACACGTTTGAGTCTTATAAAAAAACGATTTTGTCTTAGATGTCCTATCTTAATCTTGTTGTTGTGATATGTTTTTGAGAGAATTTTGATTTTTTCATGCTCAAAACCTTCTAATTTCGCTTCATAGCTCTTATGAATAGAGATATATTGCGTTGTCATACCATCTTTGTCTTTAAGTCCAGCATATCCAAAATCCCTCACTTTAGCACCACAAAACTCACTTAGAGTTTGTACCATCTGCCAAGTTGTAAGGTCTTTTTTTCTTACATGTAAAACTAAATGCTCCCCTTCACCACTAAACTCATAAAGAGGAATTTCATTTACAACGAAGTCATTTGCATTTTTTGTAAAAAGCACTTCAATAGGAGCGTGATTTAAAAAAAATATCCTTTTCATACTAATCTCTCTTGTAAGTTTAACAACGTCAAATCCCTAGCATCAAGACTAGTGCTTTGCACCAAATTATTCATAATTTATCCTAAAAATGATTTTCTTTACAGCAAGAGCGATATCTACCTCGTACTGTTTTACCAAAAACACGTAAGGGTGTTTTGTGTTTATTAGCTATATTTCTTATCTTCGATAAATGCCTTTTATCAAAAGAAAAAAGCATCTCATACTCTTCCCCACTACATAATTCTCGCTTAGAGAACTTTTTAAAAAACTTTACTCCACACTTTTTGCTACAAATCCTTGAAAGGTCTTTTGACAAACCATCTGAGATATCAAGAGCACTATGTACATATCTTGATGCTTCATAAAAAAATCCAGCTTTTAAGCAAGGCTTGATAAATCTTTTTTTAGAACTTAGCCTACCACCTCTTAGCAGTGTTGTTAAGCCCTTTTTACTCTCTCCAACATCTCCTGTATAAGCCAAAAAATCACCTACTTTAAGACTCTTTCTAAAAATAGGATTCTTTGTTTGTGAAACGATAGTCACGCTTATCATCAGTTTTGTACCAGAAGTTGTATCTCCACCGATAATCTTCACTCCATACTCTTTAGCAACTTCATTAAATCCTTGAGCAAGTTCGTCTAAATGCTGAAATGAAAATGTCGCAGGGATACTCAAACCTAAAAGTGCATATAAAGGCTTTGCATTCATAGCGATTGCATCAGAGATGTTTACTAGCATACTCTTGCTAGCTATCTGTTTTAAACTCATCCAAGAACGCTTAAAATGAATATCTTCACAAAAAAGGTCTTTTGAGTAGACGACACCGTCTATAAATGCTCCATCGTCACCTATGGTAGCATTTTGAAATTTTGAGATAAAATACTCTTCTTTCCCCATAAAATCGCCCTATTCTGTCATGAAAATATTATTTTACTGTGGTATTATACCAAAACAACTAAGAGTTAACATAAACAAGAAAATATATCTTAAGTAAAGTTTGAGTAGACTATTAGCCAGTTTATCAAGGAGTTTTTCAATGGAGTGTAAACTAACACTAAGTGTGTTTAGATTTGATGCGAGAACAGACTATCTTGCATATCAAAAGAAGATTGTCTTAAGTGTTGATGAAGAGGCAAGCGTAGCAGATGTTTTACAAACAATCAAAGATGATGAGAAAGATTTTGGATTTCCAACAGATGCCAATGCTGCAATCAAGATAAATGGTGCTTTTCTTTTTACGAAAACAAAGATAAAAAAGATTATCAAAGACTTTGGAAAAGAACTCACTTTAGAGCCTATAAGTGCTAGAAGAGCTGTCAAAGATTTGCTTATCAATGATGAAGATTTTCAAGCACGATTTGATCTCTTAGACGCTTATGTTGATGCTGCTGATAAAAAAAGATACAAAAAACTTGTCAGAGAGTACTATGCAAGCGATATTTTAAAATACAATGATGATTATCTTGGAGATGCCCTTTTTGCTTTTGCATTTGAGATGATAGAAAAACACCCTCAAAGACAACGTAATATCCTAGAAGTTATAAATGACCCAGATAATGGTATCTGGCAGCATATCAATATAACAAATAAACTCTATCCTTTTGATAACTCACTAGAAGAGAAGATAGATAGTTTAAAAAACAAAATTATCAAAGAACTTCCCTCTAGCAACTCTTTTGTTATACAACAAACAAAACTTGCAAGCGTACAATAAGGAGAAAAAGTGAAAAATTATATACTATTTGACAAATTATGCGAAGAGTCCTACGCTGCTCCTTTTATACAAAGTGCAAAAGAGCTTATCTCAAAATTTGATTTGCCTATCAAGCTAGAAAACAATTTCAAAAAAGATTTGGGAATAAAAACCAAATCCCTAAACACAACTGCTTTTCATCTTCAAAATGCTTATAATCTCTCTATCGCTGCACACGATAATTTTGAAATTCTTTGTGTTGAAGATAGCTCATTTGTCTCTTTAAATCTGACAAAAAAAGCTTTAGAAACAGATGAAAAACTAAAAGCAGATATCAAAAATCGTCTCAGTATCGAGCTAAACTGTGAAGTAAAAATCACACACATCAACGAGCTGTTGCTCCAAGAAGATATCAAAAGTGCTTTAAAACATCCATTTTCTGACTTTCAAGCTGCCATATACAAAGGGGTTAATGCTTTAGAGTTGGAGCGTTTAACTGATACTTCAGCTACTTGTAAACTCTTAGATTTGGTGGGGATAAAGCTCGTTAAAACCTTTACATGTAAAGATAATGATGGTTATGAACTTCAAGATGCAAACAGACAAATAGCAAACAGATTAGCAGGTACTATCTTACTTGATGCTTTTGACAGTGCTGCTGATTTTTTAGTGCTAAATGATGTACGAACATTTTCATTTTTTGACTCTAAGCAAAAAGAGATTGCAAAGGAGATGGGCAGAGATATAAACCTACCGCTGTTAACACCTTTACAAGTTATTCTTCTAGCCATGGGCATACACGAACAACAAAAACTTGGTCTTGATACACATAAAGTAAAAGTAACTCTTATTTAGAGTTACTTTTCCCCATTATTCTTAATCTTTTATAAATCGGACAATATCAATCCTATTTTTATCTTTTCCTAACATTCTTTGATGTAAAATCACTTTACAATTACATTTTAAGGAGGGCTTATGCCAAAGATTAACCGTTATGTAGACATAGACACAGTTGAAAGAGAAGCTAAGAAAGATTATATTGATAGACATTCACCATTTATCCGCTGTAATGAGACTGGAAAAAAAGGTGAAAAATTTGCAATTACAGTACAAGTTGGTAACGAATACTCTCACCCAGATGATTTCGATCACTTTATAGCAAATGTAGCACTTTATAATGGCGAAACTCTACTTGCAAGAGCTGACTTTGTCCCAGGAACATTAGGAGGACAAGACTCAAAAAGCCAAGTAGAAGTTACTTTCCAAATCATTCCAACAGGTAAAAAACTAAACCTTGTTGCTCACTCATACTGCACGAAGCATGGACTATGGGAGAGTGATCCTGTTGTAGTAACTATAGAAGAATAACGCTTTTAAGAGTGGGGTAAAATTTATCCCACTCAACCACTTTTTATCTACCTTATAGTATAATCTCCGCCATGATTAGGCGTATACATCTTTTAAAACTTTTATATCAGTACAGAGCTATGGGATTTGAATACTTCAAAGAGTACAAACCCGTTATAACAGAACCTCAAAGTAATTTTTCATTGCCAAATCAGATGGATATCTTAAAAGAAGATGTTCATAGATGCCATCTTTGTGAGCTTTCTAAACGAAGAAAAAATGTAGTTTTTGGAGAAGGCAACCCTCATGCAAAATTGATGTTTATAGGGGAAGCACCTGGTGCTAGTGAAGATGAAAGTGGTAAACCTTTTGTCGGTAGAGCAGGAGAGTTACTCACAAAAATCATCGAAAATGTTTTAGGGCTTAAGCGAGAAGATGTATACATAGCAAATATAATCAAATGTCGCCCACCTGAAAACAGAGTTCCGAGTATGGATGAAGTCAGTGCTTGTAAACCCTATCTACTAAAACAGATAAAAATGGTAAATCCAAGCATCATCGTAGCACTTGGTTCGACAAGTTTTCATCATCTCACAGGAGAGTATGATACCCCTATCTCAAAGATTAGAGGAGAGGTTTTGAACTTTGGAGATGCAAAACTCATCCCTACTTTTCATCCTAGTTTTCTCCTAAGAAATCCTACTTCCAAAAAAGAGGTTTATGCCGATATGTTAAAAGTCAAAGGTATGCTATGAAAAAATTTTTCTTGCTTGTGTGTTTCGTTTCTTCTTTGTTTGCTGTGGGAACTAAGATATCCCATATACCAGCGGCTAAAACAGTTTTTATAGACCTTGACGAGTCTGTTTGTGACGAAGCATGTTTGGCTTCTTATCTACAAAACAATGAGATTTTTTCTTTTTTAAGCAAGTATCATGGCGCAGTAGAAGATGAAGAGATAAAAAACAGATATATCTATTTTCAAGCTCTTTTTAGAATCGTTAGTGACGAGAGTATGAGTATCAAAGTTGCTATCTTAGTTCCTCAAAAAAGTATCAGAAGATATGCCATCACTACTGTAAACTCTATCGTGGCTTATATGCTTTCTAAAAACCATGATTTTGAAGTGAGTGTATTTAATAGCGTTGATGAAGAAGAGAGTTCCATAAAAGAGGCTATCGAAGAGATAAAAAGACAAAATCACCAGTACGTTATCGCACCAGTAACCATCAAAGGTGCCCAAGAACTTGTCAAATACTCTCAAAATCTGCTCATTTATATCCCCACTTTACATCTCAATGAGTTTAACAATCTCAACTCAAACATTATCTTTGGTGGGATTGATTATGAAGAACAAGTCAGTAGACTTTTAAAATACTCTAACTCAAAAGTAAGTCTTTTTTGGGATGGCAGCTTACTAGGAGAAAATCTCAATGAAATCATCAAAAAACAAGTACCACATATAGGTTATGAACAAGCTATCGACAACTCAAAAGTCAACTTTAAGAGGATTTTCAAAGATAACAATAAACTCAACAACAGCTCTATCTTTTTAAACACTCCATTAGTGCGTACTAGCCTCATAGCTTCACAATTAAGATTTTATGAGAGAGAGCCTTACTCGTTACTTTCAACACAAATCAACTATAACCCGCTTATCCTCACACTCACTCAGTTTGAAGATAGAGAAAAACTTTATATAGCTAATTCCATAGGCAAAACTTCTACAAAACTAGAAGAGATAAATGCTTTGTTCGGGCATAATATCGTTTATGACTGGGTAAACTACTCTGCTTCTATCGGGGTTGATTATATCTATACAAGACATCTTCTTCCAACAGAAAATCAAGAATTTAGAGAGAAGATAGAGGACAATCAAGTCATATACGATATCTCAATCGTAAAACCAAAAAGATATAAATTTGAAAAAGAACTCTTTTAACAAAGAGTTCTTTTCATAAATTCCTTAGTAGACTCATCTATTCTTAGTGGTTTCCCTTCTTTGACGAAAGCTAAAACAGAAGTTATCTGAAATATCTTCACATCTTCAAGCCAAATAGTTTGTAACAACTTTAAAGATGTATTTTTGAGTTCAACCAACTCATGCTTTACTTCGAGTAAATCTCCCAACTTTGCCGAACGGATAAAATCAGCCTCTATATGCTTCACAACAAAATGAGCATTGTTGATAGCTGGGGATAAACCTTTTGAGAAAAACAACTCACTCCTAGCCCTCTCACAAAATTTTAAATAATTAGCATGATAAACCACACCACCTGCATCTGTATCATCGTAATAAACTCTAATTTGCACCTTCTAAACCCCTATTTTAAGGCACTTTGACAGCTAAGAATTAGCCAATGTGTCAAAAATTGTGCCAAATTTCTCTAATTTCTGAAACCTTGTTGCTTCATCTTCTTGGATAAATTTTGTGTATGTTGAAAGTGTTATTGAGACATCTTTATGACCCAAAGTTTTTGATACCCAAACTATATCAACACCTTGACTTATCATCTGTGAAGCAAAAGTATGTCTTAAATTATACAATGGTCTCTCTTTCATACCGCTTTGCTTTATAATCTCTCTAAATCTCTTGCCTATGATATCATGACCATAGAAAGGTTCATTTGATTGATTTAAAAAAATATATGTTGCATCAGCTGTAAATTTCATTTGCTCAAGCAGTGCTTGTTCTGCGATTGGCAACAAATCTATTTTTCGATTTGATGACATCGTTTTAGTAAGTCCATCTTTTGGTTTTTCACCCTTTTTGCTTCGCACTCTTGTTCTCTCAATAGAAATCATTTTTCTTTCAAAATCTACATCACTCCATTTTAAGGCGACAATTTCACCTGGTCGCATACCAGTTGCTGCCATAAAGCTAATAAAGTTTTTTATGTATCCTGAACTATTTTCAAGTATCAAGGCTAACTCTTTATGAGTAAATGGCAATACCTCTTTTTGCTGATTGTTAATCTGCATTTTTGGAGCATTTACCTTTTCAAGTGGATTTTTTAAAATAATATCGTTGTTATAAGCTTTTTGAAGTATTGAATATAAGACTGAACGATATTTTTGTACTGTTAAATGCCTGCACTTTAAAAGCAGCCTATTTTGCCATTTCTCAAGTTCAATAGGAGTCAAACTTGAAATCAATCTTTTTCCAAAATATGGCGATACATGATTTTTATAGTGCTGTTTGTTCTTTTCATTTGTGTGCTCTCTTATTTGAGTGCTATGAAGTTCAAAATACTCATCGGCAAATTCATCAAGTATCCACTCTTTTGACTGTTGAAGCTCTTCAACTGGTTCTTTTCCAAGTCCAATGATAATATCAGGAATGATTTGTCGTTTTATGATTGTCAAATTTTGCTGATTTGAAGATAGTTCAGTAGATCTTCTAATCCTTTTTCCATCTGGCAAATAAAAATCGAGCCACCATTTATTGTATCTCTCTTTTATAGTAAATTTGATATCTGTATAAATAAATCTGATATTTTTAGCCAACTTTTTGTCCTCCTAAAAACTTTCTAGCAGTAGGATGCAAGTGTCTTTCTGGAGTTTTAACCTCTACAACTCTATTTTGTTTTGTTGATTTATCTTTGAAGTCTACTATTCCAGATGGTATAAACTCTATATTGTTTTTTTCATTGATAAAATAGTGTTTACCAAGCTCAAATCTTCCATCTTTAATGTAGTTGTTGATTGTACCAACTGACACACCAAGAAATTTTGCAACATCATTTTTATTTTTAAAGTGTGTAATTACAAGCTGCATCATTTGCTCTTGACGATGCAGCGACTGCATAATTTGCATTAAAACATTTTCAAGTGATTCAAACATTTTTTCCTCCTATTGCAATACATTCATATTTTTTATTTTTAACAATTATCTGATTTATAAATTTCATTTTCTACTTCCTTTACATCTACAAATGGAAGCTTTGCCATTTGTTCTAGTGTATAAAGCTTATTTGCATTTGCTTTTGTAGATGTTTGCACATCTTTTAAAATCAAGCGATATAGTTCATCTTCTATGTTATAGCCGATAATTTCATAATAAAATGTCTCAAGCTTATTTGTCATTTTGCTTTGAATTTCAATTTTTATATATCTACCTACATACTTTTCAATATAATCGTTTTTTACTACACCTATCACATCTTGGTTCTCATATAAAATTTTCCACAATTCTTTTGCTCTATTTGGATTGATATCTATTTTATTTCCATTGTAATAACTTTCAAGATAGCCATTATCATTAATTCTCAGCTCATTCCCTACAAGTAGTGTTGGGCAACAATTTGTAAGCACCTGCCCTTTATATTTTTCAACACAAAAACTTTTAAAGCTCAAAAAGCTTTTTATATCATTTTGCTTTGTAGCTTTTAGCTTTAGCTCTTTTTCTTTCTCTAGCTTTATTTCTAGCTCTAGCTCTGGTGGATTTTTGTCTGGACATTCTTCGGACATTTGTCCCAACAATTTTTTATCTTCATTAATTCTTAGTCTATAGGCTCTTTTCCTATCAGCTTCCGTTGAAGATTTTCCAATATAGTTTTGAATATCATTGATGTAAATTGCACCATTTTGTAGTATTTCGATTAGATTCAATTTTTGAAATATATCTACTGCTTTTTCAATATCCCCTACACTATGTCTGGTTACATTTGCTAGCATATTTGAGTTAAAAGGGATTGTTTTATTGAACATTAACTTCCCATCATTTTTGATACTTCGTAGGATAAATTTGAGCAAAATATTTGAGTATTTATACCCATCTGGCATACTTTCAAGCACAATCATTTCATCACTATCAAAATAATCAGCTTTTAATTTAATATAGTAGTAATGTTTATTATCACTCATACATCACCTCATTTGAAAAAAGATAAATTTGTGTATAATTCAAACTTATCCACTCTGGATAGCTTGGCTTGAGAATGTTTGGCGACGCCTCAAGCCCTTTTTTTAACTCTTTAAAATCAACTTGCATATTCATCCTCAAATACCATCATAAGTTGAGAGTGGCCGCTTTCAGTTTGTTCTTTTTTATACTTTTGCAAATTAATTGCTTGAGTTCCCACAATCTGTGATACTTCAAATCCAAACTTTTTACAAAGATATTCCATATCAAAATAATCAAAATCTTCTTCGAACATTGAATTTTCCCAAATTGTTTGAAGTCCTTTTTTTATCGTATCTCTATCAAATTTTTCAAGTTCCATAAGCTCAAGCACCACTTCAAGTTCATCATTTGATTTGATATTTTCATGAAGTTGTCCAAAGCTAGGGGCACAGTAGAGTTTATATTTTTGATTGGTGGTTATGTTTCTCATATTGTTAAGTAGTCTCTCTATTAGCCAACTTACAGCATTAGCTATATTTTCACACTTTAAAAATCTACTAATCCCTTTTAGATGGGATTTTTGAAGCTGACTTTTTAGCATTTCAACTGCATCAGCGTATGCAAAATCAAAATCACTAAATAAAAGTCGTTTTGATTTAGCAATTTTGTAAATATCATCTCTTGCAAGTTCAACAACTAAATCAAAATGATTTAACAAATCATCAATGGTTTTGATTTTGTTGCTATGGCTTAAAATTTCAACAAGTTGCATTTAATCTCCTTTTTTGTATAATTTATGTGTATAATTAGTATATATTCAATAAACTATAAATATATACGCATATTATTGTATATATACACTTAATAAATTCTTACAAAAGGAGTATTTTTGGAAATAAAAATTGAAATTAATGATAAAGATTTCACTCAATTTGCACAAAAAACAGCAGAATTGGGTTTAGATCCATTAGATACTATTGAATTAATAATCTCAAAAAGCTTGAACGAAAGAAATTTAAAATCATCTATCATCAAGGAAGAAAAGCCTAAAAATGATACTGAAGAGCTATTTATAGATTTTGAAAATAAAATGAAAAAATATAATATTCATCAAAGTTCAATTGCTCATTATTTACAAACTACTCAAGCTTCAATCTCAAGAGCACTAAAAAGTAAAAAAGACAACACCCTACTTTTTGAACAAATGAGTATATTACATGATAAATTACTAATATATGCGTATATTTATCAAAATGGGCATAATATTGATTTTAATGAAGTTGAGTGTAAAAAACCTTTGTCTGAGCAAAGTATGCCATTTATTAGTGCCCTTGCAGGAAAAGTTGAATCAAATCTAAATTATAAATTCTCTAAATCAACTTTTTTAAATATTTTGTGTGGCTTTGTAAAAACAGAACTTTTTCAAAAAATTGATTTTGAAACAATATACAGTGATATCGATGAGTTTATTGAAACTATAAATGAAATTGCTGATAACTATTTTTATGAACAGTACAATCCTAGAGGAAACTATTAACTAGATTTCCTCTACATCTCATATTTTTTACAATACATCAAATAACTGTTGTAAGTTAGCTTATTTGGCAACTTATCGTTTATAATTTTATAAATCGACATAATACTCACACCTTTTTCTCTTAGACTTTTTATCTCTTCAAAGTGATAATCCAAAATACTTACCCTTTTTCTTTTTAATTGCATTTCCATAATGTACATCCTTTATTGTTCTCTTTTCTACATTCATATTTTTACAAATCCAAAAAAATATGAATGTAATAAACAAATAAAATCAAACGAGGTGAACATGGAACAAAAAAACAACATTGTTGACAGTGGAACTTTATCAAGTTTAGAGTTTCACACAAAGCTCTCCAAAGAGCAGAGAAAAACACTTATAAACTGGTTTAATAGGCAAAACATCGAATTTCAGATACTGGTATTTGATGAGCAAAAAAATCAGTTTTTTA
>DLUF01000078.1 GCA_002742765.1 Sulfurospirillum sp. UBA12182
CTTTACATGTAAAGTTGGATTGAGGATAAAAGAATCAACATAACGTTTAAGAGGAAGTATCTGAGCAATCTCTTTATCTCTTGATATCGCGTATGCATCATAGTCGATAGAGCATAAAACATTTTCAAAATCTAAAACGCTAAGACGCGTAAAAACTTTTACAGGTTCTTCGTGAAAAATCGCCAAATCCAATCCTAAGCTTTTTAACTCTTCTTTGAGCTTTAAAACACTTTGCAAGATAAAACCCACTCGTTTATCATCTTTATCAAGCTTTTTCAAGATATTTGGATCAAAGATAAAGATAGGCAAAACCTCATCTTTAGCCTTAGCTAAAATTGCATTATCATGTATCCTCAAATCTCTTCTAAACCAAAGGATTTGCCTCATTTATAAGCCTTTATATCTGAACGAAGTGCTAACTCTTTTGGATAAGGTGAGAGAAATTTTTGACCTAAAAGATACTCCACATTAAATCTACTAGCATATAACTTTAAAACCTTCATGACTGCAACTAGAGGGATAATTCTTTGCTTATACTCCTCAATCGCCTCAAGAATCTCCTCTTTTTCACCTTTAGAAATATATGTTTTAAAATACCCAAACATATGCAAAAGAACATTATAAGTTTTTTTCACACTTCCTTTGAGACTAATCGCTTTTAAAAACTCCTCTTTATATCTTTCAAGTAATGCTTCAAAAGTTAGTTTTTCATGGTTTGCTACGATATTTCCTAAAGTCTTATACTTTTCATGTGATTTTGCGTAGATAAGATACTTATAAGAAGTGTGAAAAACAACTAAATCACTCATAGATGGTGTAGATTTTAGAAACTCTTGCAAATGAGCATACGCAAACACTTGCATCAAAAAATTCTCTCTTAACCAAGCATCACTCAGCCTTCCCTCCTCTTCTATGGGAAGATATGGATAAAGCTCTAAAATCTCTTTTGCAAAAAACCCTACTCCTTTTTTTTCACTAGGAGCATTTTTGGGCTGATATACTTTTACCCTCTCTAAACCACAAGTTGGGGATTTTGATTTTAGGATAAAGCCACATAAATCATGCTCTTGTATCTCTTTAGCACACTTCTTTGAAATCTCTTTGAGAGAATTTGTCACATCTTTAGAGGTATTGGAAGTAAAAACCTTAACTTCATCTTCTATTTGTATCTGTCTTATCGCTTCTCTAGGAGTAGGAAATATCATCTTTTCAGGACAAAAAGGAACAAATTGAAAATGTTGAGATAAAGCTGTATTGATAAAATCATCCTTACTATGCCCTCCATCATATCTACACTTACACCCTAGTAAACACTCAGAGACTCCTATTTTCATCGTTTATATCCTTTTTTATTTTTTTTAATTTTATAGTTTTTTCCTACCATTTTGTAGTCTTTTTTTTCCATTTGACATTTAATCTATATTCACATACAATAATCAGGTCAATCCAAAAAAAGGAGATTCTTTGAGAGATTTTGAGCTAAAAATATCTGCTTATGATTGGATTTATATCATCCTCTTTGGTTCGATTTTTGGTACATTTATCTCTTCATTTATGTATCTTTTAAATGATGATTTAAAAAACTCTTCTACCATTTTTTTCGGCACTATCAGTGCTATAAACATCTCTATCTTCGCAGCCATCTTTATCTCTATCTCAAACAACTATATCTTACCTAAACTAAAGATAAGACTATGGCAAATAGTGAGCTTTTGTTTCTCATTTTTAGCAGGTTCAAGTGGATTTTTGTTTAACTATTATATGTTTTATGATACACATGCACCTATCATCTTACTTGTAGAATCTCATCTTTTCACTCTTACTGTTTTAGTCGGCTTGATGACCTTTCTTGTAGGTTTTATCTTACATCTTTTTGTCTCGATGAAATACAAAACGGAATCTATTGAGAAAAAGATCTTAGAGACTAAAATCAAAGCTTTAGAGAATGAATTAAACCCTCACTTTCTTTTTAATGCCCTCAACTCGGTTTCTGAACTTATCTACCAAGATCAAAACAGAGCAGAAACAACTGTTCTTAAACTCTCAAAATTTCTAAGAAATGCTATCAATAAAACTTCTTTAATCACTTTAAAAGAAGAGTTAGAGATGACCAAGAACTATGTTGATATCGAAAATATACGATTTGGTGAGAAGATAAAACTAGAAATTCAAACTGAACTTTTAAGCCTAGAGTCTCTTGTACCCAAGTTTTCCATCCAACTCTTAGTTGAAAATGCTATAAAACACGGCTTTGAGCAAAAAGATTTACATGTAAAAATTTACTCAAAAAACCGACAAATAATCGTTTGCAATGATGGGATTATCCCACATAAGATAACCTATGCAACAGGCTTAACTAATCTTAGAAAAAGACTAAAATATCTAAAAGTAGGAACACTTTCACACAGCATTGAAAAAGACAAACTATCCTTTTGTATCGAGCTTTCATGAGAGTAATGATAGTTGATGATGAAATCCTAGCACTCGATAGACTACAAAGACTCTTAAGCGTACATGTACAAGAAATCGTAAGGTTTGACTCTTCTATAAATGCACTTTTAGAGTTCAAAAAAGGAGCTTTTGATATCGTTTTTTTAGATATCTCTATGCCTCAAATCAACGGTTTAGACCTTGCAAAAAAACTAATCGAGATAGATGAAAATATCTTTATCATCTTTCAAACCGCATATGAAGAACATGCCTTAGAAGCTTTTAAAAGTGGTGGCGTTGATTATCTTTTAAAACCCATAGAGGATAAAGAGTTACAAAAGAGCCTAAAAAAAGTAGAAAAGTTCCGCTCTCTTGCAAAAACGCAAGATGAAAAAAAACTTCTCGGGAAAAATGGTGATACTTATTATCTTGTAGATATCGAAGATGTTTACTATATAAAAGCTGATTTAGATGAAGTAATCGTAAGAACAAAAAATGGCGAATTTTATATGCGCAAAAAGATGGGTGAACTTCAGGAGTTTTTACAAAGTAGAGATTTTTTTAGAATCCACCGTTCTTATCTTATAAACACTAGTAAGATAAAGTCTATGAAAAGTATAGAACAATCAAAACTACAAATCTCTTTTATAGGTATCGAAGATAAACTTACAAGTTCTAAAGAGGGTGCAAAAGATTTTCGAGAGTATTTAGAGAGTAAAAGCATATAAGGGTGCATTGAAGAGCTACAAGAAAGCTTTTAAATACTATATACTAGAGTTTTGATAACAAAAAGTTTTAGAACGTTTATAAAGATGCTTTATATAAGGATTTTTTGAACGTTCATGCGATAGAATAGAATGAATAAATCTTAAATGAGTGTGTATGAAAAATCAAATTAAAAACAAGCTTCTCTTCTTTTGGATTGGCTCAGTTTTACTGACTTTAGTGTTTTCTGCTGAGATATACAAATATATTTTAAGTGATTTTTACATCACTAATTCAAAAGAAAAAATCCGCAATCTTCATACAGAAATTCTTAGACAAAAGCACCAACTCATACAAGATACCAAAGTCTCAGGGGTACAGTTAATCTCTAAAAAAGAGCTTATCTCTAGTGTTACACTTTTATCAAAATATCAAAATGCTAGCGATTATATGCCTCTTATCTTTGATAACGAAAAAACCAAGCTTGCAAATCTGATTAAAAATTTTGCCTTAAGTGCAAAGTATAAAAATATCTTTGTATTTGATAAAAATAAAAATATTCTCAGCTACTCTCTTGCTGATTATGCAGGAATTGTCTCTTATGACAATAATGCTCAAGAGATTTATTTGGATATAAATTTACAACCTTTTGATACAACGCTAGATAAATCCTTATTTAAAACAATCAACTCTCATGAGTTCAATGATAATGATGAGCTTTTATACCAAGATAATCATTTTGTTGTTGACTTAACACTAGCTGTAAAAAATAAAAATGAAATTGTAGGTTACGCAAACATAGAAAAACATTTTAGCCTAGCGGAGATAACACAAATCACCAATAAACAAAATATAGATATCTTCATCGTATATAAAGGTATCTGCCAAGAACAAAACTCCTTTACATGTAAACTTTATGAAGAACAAAAAAATGACACTTGGATAGTAAGTGATAGTGGTTTTATAGGACAAAAACAGCTAACAAATGATATAACACTACTTTATAGTGTCAAAGAAGAGCTTCTATCACAAGGAAAATCCTTTATTCAAAAATCTCAAAATATAGTCTTTTTCACTGTTTTACCACTTTTAAGTATAGGAATTTTAATCTTTGTAAAACTAAACATCGCAAATCCTATCTCCATACTTTTAGAAGCAACTGAGAAAATTAAAAGAGGATTAACATACAATGATGACCACTTTTTACAAGGAGAGTTTAGAAACCTTTCACAAACTTTTGAGAACCTCAGCCATGAGATAAAAAGTAGGGAAGATGAGTTAAAAGAGAAAAATGCACAGCTCCAAGAGAGTTTAATCAACCTAAAAGAGTACACAAAAGCACTCAATGAAAGTAGTATCATCTCTAAAGGTGATTTAAATGGAAACATCACGTATGTCAATGACACTTTATGCAAAACTACTGGATTTAAAAAAGAAGAGATACTTGGGCAACCACACAACATCTTTAGACATCCCGATACTTCGCCTGAAGTTTTCCGCCAGATGTGGGAGAGTATTTTAAACAAAAAAATCTGGAAAGGAATTGTTAAAAATCGCAAAAAAAATCTTGAAAGTTTTTATGTAAACCTCATCATAGTTCCTATCTTAGATAAAGACGGCAATATAAAAGAATTCATAGGCTTTAGGCAAGATATCACCGAACTCATTAAATCCCAAGAAGAACTCCGAAAGATGTCTCAAACAGACCCTTTAAGTGGACTAGGAAATCGTTTTAAACTCTTAAGTGATATTATAAAGATTCCACACCCAGCAATCGCTTTAATCAACATAGATAGCTTTAAAGAGATAAATGATTTTTATGGTTTAGCCATAGGGGATAAAACCATAGCTGAACTTGGAGAAAGATTGCAAATGCACTTCCCTAAAGATCAAATTTACAGAGTCCATGCAGATGAGTTTGCTCTTTTATTCAATACAAGTATAGATGATTTTTTACAGATTGAGCAACTTGTAAGCGATGCTTGCATAAAAATCCAAGAAGATAGTTTTGTATTTAATGATATCTCAATTTCGATAAACCTTACTGTTGGTCTTTCAAATAAAAAAGAAAACCTTGTCAATAGTGCTGACTTAGCATTAAAAACAGCAAAAAAAGAGCAAAAAGATATCATCATATACGATGAAACACTAAAAACCACACAAGAGTATAAAAACAATATCGAATGGAACACTAAACTTAAAAAAGCGATTTTAGAAGATAGAATTGTTCCTTTCTATCAAGCAATTTACAACAATAAAACCAAAAAAATTGAAAAATATGAATCCTTAATAAGACTTATTGATGAAGATGGAAAAGAGATATCGCCTTTCTTCTTTTTAGACATAGCTAAAAAGACAAAACAGTATTATGCACTCACAAGAAAAGTTATAGAAAAAAGCTTTGAAGAGTTTAAAGATAAAAAACTCTCCTTTTCAATCAACCTCTCAAAAGATGATATCTTAGATGAAAAAACTATAGCCTTTATCGAAGAAAAACTACTTGAGTATAATTTTGGAGATAAACTCATCTTTGAGATTGTAGAATCAGAAGGATTTGAAAACTTTGAAGCCATAGAAAAATTTATTCAAAAAGTAAAATCCTATGGAGTCAAAATAGCGATTGATGATTTTGGGACAGGGTACTCTAACTTTGAATACCTCATGAAGTTAAAGGCTGATTTTATCAAGATAGATGGTTCACTCATCAAAAATATTGACACTGATAAAAATGCTTATGCGGTAGTTGAAACCATAGTAACCTTTGCAAAGAAAAACTCCCTACAAACAGTAGCTGAATTTGTTTCTAGAGAATCCATCTTTGAAAAAGTTTGTCAATTAGACATTGACTTTTCACAAGGTTTTTACATAGATAAACCACAAAAAAATATCAAGAGTAGCTCATGAAAAAAAACCTCTTTTCACTTTTATTTGTCCTTTTTTTCCCTCTGATAAATTTTGCTGCTGAGAAAACATTTCTTATCGGTATGCCACAAGATACTCTTGCTAATGATTGGCGAAAAGCTCAAGTAATGGATGTTAAAAGAGAACTTGAAAAAGAGAGAAATGTTAAATTTATCTATACTGATGCAAAAGGAAGTAGCTCTACACAACTCATGGATGCTTTAAATCTTGTAGAAGAAGGGATTGATGCTCTTATCATTAGCCCAGCAGATACAGCACTGGCAAAACCCGTTTTAGAAGAGATATACAACAAAGGCATACATGTAATCTTGCTCACAAGAGGAGTACAAGGAGATGCTTACTCTACTTTTATCTCTGCTGATGATTATCTTATAGCACAAAAGGCTCTGAAAACCTTAGCTGAGGCTACCAAAGAAGAAGCAAAGATTCTTATGTTAAAAGGTATCCCAACAGCAACTACTACAAAAAAACGAGAAGATGGTTTTGTTAGTCTTCTTAGTCATTATCCAAAGATGCATATAGTAGCCTCATACACAGCAAATTATTCGAGAACTGACGCTATAAAAGTAATGGAAGAATTTCTTATGGAGAATATAGAGTTTGATTCTATCTATGCACAAAGCGATAGTATGGCTGAGGGGGCAAGAATAGCTTTAAAAGCCAATGGCTATGACCCTAAAAAATTTCATATTATAGGGATTGATTATATTCAAGATGCAAAAATCGCTCTTAAAAACAAAGAACAAATCGCAACTTTTACCTATCCTACATGCGGTAAAGAAGGCGCTCAGGCAGCTTTGAAACTTTTAAAAGGAGAGAGTGTTCCAAAACAAATCACCATCCCTAGCCAAAAAGTAACTTTGAAAAACGCAGACTCTATACCAACAGTCTTTTAAACTTTCAAAGCACTTGCTTCTCTCTCAAAAAACCACATCAAAGCAAACATCAAACCAGAAGTTGTAGCGATACTCTCATCAAACATAAACTCTTTTGCCTTATCTCTTTTTAGATAAATAACTTCAATTTCTTCATAATCCACACCGCCACCATCACTCACTTTCATACCCTCATCTACTTCAACATAGTAAAGTCTCTGTCTTCCACCAGCAAAGCCAACAGCAGTATAAAAAGAAGAAATTTTTTCTAAAGCATCTAAAGGGACATCATACCCAGTCTCTTCTAGTACCTCTTCATAAGCAATCTCTTTGAGAGATTTGTCTTTATCAACGATTCCAGCACAAAGTTCATAAGTAAATCCATCACTATTTTTTAGATAAATTGAGGGACGAAACTGTTTTACAAAAACAAAAGAGTCAAACTCTTTATGATAAATCAAAATTGCAACAGAATTGTGAGTATCCACCAAATCCCAACGCTTTTCTATACCATTTTGCAGATATATCATGCTTTTTGGTTTAATATAATCCGAGTTTTCACAATCCTCAATAGATAAAACCTCAATGATTTTTTTATTCATAGTTGTCCATTTAGATTAAAAAAAGAGTTGCTAAACCTAAGAAACTCAAAAATCCTATTACATCTGTAACAGTTGTTAAAAACACAGTACTTCCGATAGCAGGGTCTATGTCAAGCCTCTTTAAGAGTAAAGGTATCATGGTTCCAAAAAAACCAGCACATAAAAGATTTATCAGCATAGCCGCTGCGATAATAAATCCTATCTTTATCTCATGGAACCAGATAAAAGCTATAACTCCTATTACTAAAGCGAAGAAAAGACCATTGACTATCGCCAGAGTAATCTCTTTTTTGATTGCTGCTTTTGCGTTATCAAAATCTATCTCTCCTAATGCAATCTGGCGAACCATAATTGTAAGAGTTTGGGTTCCTGCATTACCTCCCATAGAAGCAACGATAGGCATCAAAACAGCAAGCGCAACATACATATTTAAAACTTCATCAAAAAGCCCTATAACAATAGAAGCAACAATAGCTGTTAAAAGATTTATAAACAGCCATGAGAGTCTTGACTTTCCAGCTTCAACCAATCCTTCTTCATGTTCAGCATCATCATCAACACCTGCTAGATGGTAGATTTGCTCTGTTGCTTGTTCCCTAATAATATCATAGATATCATCTGAAGTAATCCTTCCTAAAAGTTTTCCATCATAATCTACAACAGGTAAAACAGTCAAGTCGTAATCTTCAAAAAGTAAAACCACATCAGAGATATTTTCTTCATCTCGAATGTATTTTGGTTTATACTCTTCTTCTTTGTTATCCATAATCTCTTTATATGTTTTTTGAAAATCAAAAGTGATTAAATCTTCTAAAGAAACAGAAAAAATCAATCGCTCAAGAGAATCAACGATAAACAATTGATGGATATTTTCTAATTCTCCATTAGATTTTAATTCTCGAAATCGCTTAATCGAGTCTTCAACTTTTTCATCATAAGAAGCTTTAAAAAGCTCTGTTTGCATATAAGCACCAGCTTCGTCATCAGAATATCTTTTGAGTTTTTTGATATCTTCTTGGTCTTCAGCATCGATATTTGAGAGAATTTCTTGGGCTTTACTCTCATCAATCTCTTCTATATCTTGGATAAGGTCAGTAGCATCGTCACTTTCAAGTTCTTCAATAGCTTCGGAAAGTTTATCGGAGGGGATATGTTCTATAATCTCTTTTAGATAATGTTCAGGTAATTCTAAAACGATTTCACCTAAAGAATCATGAGGAACTTTTTCTAAGTATTCTAAATAAAGCTCTTTATCTTCTTGACGGATTGCTTTGAGATTTCTTGCTAACTCTGTGGGAGAGACTTCATATTCATTACTAAGAAAAGACTCAATCTCTTCTATATTTTCTTGAATCTCTTTATTTGTATTCATATGAACGCCTTTTGAGGAGTTACTGTTGTACTAAAACATCATTTTGGCTTTTAAGACTTACGATATACTCAAAACTTTTATTTTTTGGTGGCAGTGTTAAGTCTGCTAAAGCTGTATCGATTTTTTCTTTAAACTGATTTGTATAAGCTAAAAACTCTTTCTTTTTATCTCCACTAAGAACACTTTTAGTTATTTTGACTACGCTTGCTGGATTGATAGCTCTATCATTTTTGTATAAACCAAAGTGCAAGTGTGGTCCTGTACTGATACCCGTACTCCCAACATATCCTACTACATCACCTTTTTTGACATATTTGCCACTATATACACCTTTTTTGTATCCTCTCATATGAGCATAAAGTGTTTTATAACCATCTTGATGACGTACGATAACTGTTTTGCCATAGCCACCTTTTGTACCTACAAAGATAACTTTCCCATTTCCCGCTGCTTTTATGGGTGTACCCGGAGGTGCTGCATAATCTATGCCTAAATGTGCTCGATAACGTTTTAAAACTGGATGATAACGTTTATATGAAAAAGGGGATGAGATACGAGTAAAATTGACTGGTCGGGATAGAAAAAAGCCCTCTACTTCTTTGCCATTTTCATCATAAAATCTATCTTTGTTATATCTAAACACATAGTTTTTTCTACCTCGTACTTCCACCATAGAAGCTTCTATCTTTGGGGCACCAAATTGATGTCCTAAGCGAGTTCTTTTTTTATAAAAAATCGCTAGTCTATCTCCACTTCTTAACATCTTAAAGTTAACACTATTTTTAAAAGCTTGGATAAACTCATGGGCTAAGAGATAATTGTTCGTGCTATTGATAATATCTTGATAAGGAGATTGGGTAATCTCTATGGTTGCTACTTCATCTTCTTCTTGAAATGCGATAGGCGTTGTTGTCAGTTTATAGCCATCTTTTGTATCAAATATATGCAGTTGTAACTCTTCACCGATAGGGATAAGAACTTGTTCTATCTTTCCATCATCACTTTTTAGAACTTGATACTTCACACCCGACATAATCTCAGTGGCTAACTCTTGTTCTTCAGTATCAAGATTATAATAAATGCTAAGAGGCAAGGTATGTTTTTCTAAAAATGTTAAAAGAGTCTCTCCTTGTTCCCACTTATATTCACTCATAGTAGAAGCAAAAACCGAATTCAAAAACAAAACCAAAATAACCAAGCATTTTTTCATAAGCCACTTTTCCTTTCAGTATTGGGTGTGATTTTATCTGAACTTTTCTTATATTTGACAAAAATGAGAACTATTAACCTAATTTAAAAACAGTTGTTGTATAATCTTGTCTCAATACTTAACAAAAGCAAAAGGAGTTCCATTGCGCAATCTTTTAGGACTAATGATTTTCATTTTACTCACTCAAACCCTCCAAGCCTCTTCTTTATTTAAAGAGTATACAACACAAATTCTAAGTGTTGATGGAAGATTTGCTACTATCAAAGACTCTGATGATATTTTCTTAGGTTCATCAGGTATTGTAACTCACAAATTTGATGAAGAGACAAAAACTATCGTTGCTAGAGTAGATGTCATTGAAAAAAAAGATGGTATCGCAAAAATTCGATTTGATGTTTATAAATACTCAGCTCAAAGTGCTTTTCCTATCCCTGGAATTTTACCTAGTATCGGTGATAATGTTACTTTAAATTATCTCTATGATCGCTCACTTCTTATCGCACCAAATTATGATGTATACAAAGAAATAACTACTCATTTTAAAGGTATAGAATGGGTTCATCCTGATTTAGCAGGAGCTTATTTAGCAAGAGAGTATAAACCAAATCCAGATAGAGAAGATTTTCAAGAGATATGTAGAGCAAATGTAACATCTTTAATCTTTTTTGCTCTTGATTACAATGGTTATTTTGTTGATTGCAATAACTTTAGAGTTATTAAAGAGTATAAAGGTTCAGCTATCAAAAAAGTACAACATCCTTTTTATACAAGAGTCCCTGGTATCGAATCTTCATGGCTTAAGTGGGGAAGCGGTGACATAGGAAATTATAGCCAACATTATAGAAATTTAATTAGGAATTAACCTTGGATAAAAAGCATATTGATTTTTTTACAAATCTTTTAGGAAAAGAGAATGTCTACGCAGATAAAGCACATCTCATAGCTTATGCTTATGATGCGACTAGAAACAGATATGAACCTGATTTAGTTTTATTTCCAAGAGATGAAGAAGATGTCAGTAAGATACTAAAATACTGTAATGAACATAAAATCATCATTACACCAAGAGGGGCTGGTAGTGGTTTTACAGGAGGAGCATTACCATCAAATGGTGGCATTATCCTCGCTTTTGAAAAACATATGAATAAGATTTTAGAAATCGATATGGAAAACATGGTTGCAGTAGTACAACCTGGCGTTATCAATATGGATTTACAAAAGGCAGTTGAAGCCAAAGGTCTATTTTATCCGCCAGATCCTGCTAGTGAAACCTATTCGACTCTAGGTGGCAATGTAAGTGAAAATGCTGGTGGCATGAGAGCTGCAAAATATGGTATAACAAAAGATTATGTTATGGCTTTAAGAGCAGTTATCCCAAATGGAGAGATTATCCGAGCTGGGAAACGAACCATCAAAGACGTCGCAGGCTACAACATAGCTGGTATCTTAATCGCAAGTGAAGGTACTTTAGCTTGTATCACTGAAATCACTCTTAAACTTATCGCTAAGCCACTTTTATCAAAAAGTGTTATGGGAGTTTTCCCAACAGTAAACGACGCTATGAACGCTGTTTATAAAACGATGGCAGCAGGAGTTACCCCTGTGGCTATGGAATTTTTAGATAACTTAACTATCAGAGCAGTGGAGTCAAAATTTAACAAAGGTTTACCAGTAGATGCTGGTGCTATTCTCATCGCTGATGTAGATGGCAATTTGGAAGCACAGATTCAAACACAGCTTGAGATTTTAGAAAAGAAATTTGCAGAAAATGGCTGTATCGCATTTAAGATAGCAAAAGATGCACAAGAAGCCGCTAATCTATGGTTTGCCAGACGAAATGCAAGCCAAAGCATCACTATCTATGGAAGTAAAAAACTCAATGAAGATATTACTGTCCCTAGAAACAAGCTTCCTTTACTCTTAGAAGCGATTGATGAGATTGCTAAGAAGTATGGCGTGAAAGTACCATGTTTTGGACATACAGGCGATGGAAATGTCCACACAAATGTTATGGTTGATGGAAGTGATGAGGCGCAGTTAGAACTAGGACACAAAGCTATCGAAGAGATTTTTAAAGCAACAGTAAAATTAGGTGGGACACTCAGTGGGGAACATGGGATTGGTCTTTCAAAAGCTCCTTTTATGCATCTAGCATTTAGCGAGGGTGAAATGGAACTTTTTCGTTCTATTAAAAGAGCATTTGATCCAAACAACATTCTCAATCCAAATAAAATGGGCTTGTAAATGCTTTCTCATGTAAAGTTTCAAGAGATACTCCGTTTTTTAAAAAGAGTCAAAGACCCTTCCATAGCTCACTATGCTTCATCGCTTAGTTTTCATACGGTTTTGTCTTTGATTCCTATCTTACTTATCTCTTTTAGTATCTTTACAAAAATGCCAAGCTTTAAAGAGTACTATGAAAAAATCCAACACTTTATATTTAACTCTTTGATGCCAACACAACAAGACGCAATATCAGGCTATATAAACAAATTTATGGAAAACACAGGGAACATGGGTTCAACTGGTTTAGTTTTTGTCCTTTATGTCTCCATTATGTTCTTTTTGGATTATGAAAAGATTATCTCATTGATTTATAAAACAAAAAGAAGAACACTTTGGGAGTCTATCACAACATACTGGACTATGCTAACGATGATGCCACTAGGACTTGCTATATCTTTTTATCTCTCTTCAATCGTTCAAAACATGTTAGAGACCAATCGCCTAACAAGCTCAATTAACTTCATCGCTATTGCTCCTTATTTGGTGATTTGGTTTCTCTTTTTTGTTATGTATACCATCTCAGCAAATACAAAAATATCGAAAAAAAGTTCCCTTATCGCCTCTTTTTTCGCTTCTTCTATCTGGTATATCTCTAAAAGCCTATTTGTCTACTACGTCTCATACAATAAAACATATATGAGCATTTATGGCTCTTTTAGTATCTTGATGTTTTTCTTTTTATGGATATACTTTTCATGGCTTATCTACCTTTATGGTTCAAAACTTTGTTACATTCTCAATGAACAACAAAATAGGGACGATGAAAAGCAAGAGAAGAGACAAGAGTTTGAATCTGATAGCAACGAGTGAAACACAAAGATAAAAAGCTAAACTCCAAAAGCTTACATGTAAAGAGTAAATAGACATTTTACTTGCTAAAAACTGCGTTAAAAAAGTATCAAAAACCCCACCAAAACCTATCAAATGCAAAAATAAAACCAAAGGATAAAACAAAACAAATCCCATACTTAAAAGTGGTGAAAATAGCTGATAAAAACTAAAAACATCAAAAACATAGTGAATAACTGGCATCATAAGTATATAGACCCAAAAGTTTAAGAGGATAAAAATAGCACTTTTGCGAAGATGCGAAAAGTGATGTAAAAATAAAAATATATAATAAACTCCTGCAACAGAGAACCAAAAGCTTATCGAAAAGAGTAATTTTGGGAAAAATACAAGAACTAAACATATCGTAAAAAAAAGTGTACTAAAAGAGAGAATTTGCATATTTTTTGAGAAGAAGAAAAACCCTACTATCCCCATCACATAAGCTCTTAATACAGAGGGCGTTAAGTCTATATAATAAACGTAAAAGCCTAAAAGTAGAAAAACAAGAAAAGCCAAATCAAAAAAAGAGTTTCTATATGGGAAGAATCTATCTTGAAAAAATCGATAAAGAGGTTTGAGTAAAAAATACAAAATTGAGCTTAAAACTCCAAGATGAAAACCACTGATAGCCACAAGATGAGAAATACCCCATTGAGCAATCTCGTCGCGAAGCTCTTTAGAAACTGGGAATGCAAAGAAAAGAGCCCCAAAAAGCTCTTGCATTTTACTCTCTTTATGTTGAGATTGAACCTTTACATGTAAAGAGTCTATTTTGGATTGTTCGATTATCCTAAGCCACTTGGAAGAGGCATAAAATCCCTTCAGATAATTCAAAAAAGTTATATTTTTTGTAAAAATCGCAACTTTTACAAGAGAGCCTTTTTGTATTTGTATTTTTTTCCATCTTGTTGTATAAAAGATAAAATCATCACTTTTTAATTTTAAAACTTGATATGCTTTACCTTTTTTTGATTCTTTGTCATAAATGTTAAGAACTCTAGCTTGTGTTTGGAAAAGAGGCTCTTTTATGAAATGCGTGTATTTTTTGTACTCTAAAAGATAGGAAAAACATAAGAATATGCTTACAAGCCCCAAAAAGATTAAAAATTCTTTTCTGTTTAAAAAAAGTGGGGCTTTTTCCATCAAAATTGCGGCATACTTATCTTTGCATCTTGGGCTGGTATAGAAGACTCATCGTAGATAACTTCAACAGGAATTCCTCCTGCATCAACAAACCTTGTACAAGATTTTTGAAACACAAGATTAGCAACCCCGACTGGACCATTTCTGTTTTTTCCGATGATAAGCTCGGCACTCTCCTCTGGCTTTTCAAAGAAATCACTTTTGTACTCTTTACCTTCTGCCCTTGCTTTTTGTTCTTTCTCTTTCTCTTCTCGCATACGATAAACATCATCACGATAAACAAACATAATCATATCTGCATCTTGTTCTATCGCCCCTGATTCTCTTAAGTCACTTAGCATTGGGCGTTTATCGTGCCTACTTTCTACACCACGATTTAACTGAGAAAGAGCGATGATAGGGATATTAAGTTCACGTGCTAAAAGTTTTAATCCTCTTGAAATATCACTTACTTCTTGATGTCTGTCCTTATTGCCTGAACCTGTCATAAGTTGCAAATAGTCTATAATCGCTAAAGAAACTTCTGGATGTTGGCTTTTTAGTTTTCTAAGCTTTGCTCTAACATTGTGGATATTGACATTACCATTATCATCAACAAAAAACTTCTTTTGACTCATTTCATCACTTGCGACATTGAGTCTACTCCACTCTTCATCACTCATATCTCCAACCTTGAGCTTTTGAAGAGGAATAGAAGTTTTTGCACTTAACATTCTTAGCATTAACTGCTCAGCTGGCATCTCTAAAGAGAAGATAGCTACCCCTTTGTTGTGATCAAGAGATTTTTGAGCAAGATTAAGCACAAAACTTGTTTTTCCCATCGCTGGACGTGCTGCAACGATGATCAAATCCCCCTCTCCAAAACCTGTGGTGAGTCTGTTTAATTCACTAAAACCTGTATCAAGCCCTACGATACCAGCATTACCTCTTTTTTTCATCTCTAAGATATGAGCTATCGTAGCACTAGTCATTTCAGAAGATTCACGAAACTCTTTATTTCCACTTTCACTTGTAATCTGGTAAAGTTTTTGTTGTACTAAATCAACCACTTCATGAGAAGGCAAATCCTTTTCTACAGCAACTTCGGTTATCTCACTAGTAAGCTTTACTAAATCTCTTTTGATAGATTTTTCACGTATCTCTTCTACGTAAGGTTTGATTGAGGGTAAAGGATTTGTTGAGAGAATTTCAAGCATTGCATCTTCATCAAAACGACCATTTTGATTTAATTTTTTCTTTACAAACTCTTCATCAATAGGCAAATCTTCTCTTTCGCACTCTTCCATCGCTTCAAAGATATATTTGTGAGAAGGAAGATAAAAATCTCTAGCCTTGATAGCTGCTGCGGCATCTTCAAAAACAGCAGGATTAAAAAAAATCGAGCTTAAAACAGAACGTTCTATATTTATGTTGTGTAAATTATCCATTATCTCTCATCTCTTTGGCTGCTTTTTCAACCTCTTCTAAAAATTTTGTAACAAGTTCATCTTCTTGGAGCTTCGCTATCACTTCGCCTTTTTTGATAATCAAACCCTGCCCTTTTCCAAAAGCGATAGCGACATCAGCATGTTTTGCTTCTCCAATAGCGTTGACAACACATCCCATAACAGAGATATTTAAAGGCTCTTTTATATGCTTTGTTTGCTCTTCTACCTTGGCAACAGCACTCACTAAATCAGCTTCTATCCTCCCACAAGTAGGACATGAGATGATGTTAACACCACCTTTGACTGCTCCACTATCTTTTAAAATTCCTTTTGCTACTAAGACCTCTTCTTCCAACTCTCCTGTCATCGACACCCTCATCGTATCGCCTATGCCATCAAGCAAAAGTGTTCCAAGAGCGATAGAGGATTTTATAGTAGAATGGAACTTCGTTCCAGCTTCTGTAACGCCTAGATGAAAAGGGTGATTTGTAAGTGGACGCAACATCCGATAAGCTTCTACTGTTCGCTCAACATCACTCGCTTTCAAAGAGATTTTTATATTTGTAAAATCTAAATCTTCAAGATATTTGATATTATAAAGTGCTGATTCTACCATTCCCTTTGCTGTTGCTCCATATTTGATATCAAACTCTTTTTCCAAGCTTCCTGAATTTACACCTATACGAATCGGTATACCTCTTTGTTTACAAGCTTGTACTACCTCTTTAACTCTCTTTTTATCCCCTATATTTCCAGGATTGATACGGATACAATCCACAACTTCAGCAGCGATGAGTGCTAAACGATAATTAAAATGTATATCAGCAACCAAAGGAAGTTTTATCTGAGATTTTATCTCTTTGAGAGCATTTGCATCTTCATAATCAGGTACAGCCACACGAACGATATCACACCCTGCAAAATGAAGTCTATTTATCTGATTTATAGTAGCTTGTACATCTCTTGTTTTTGAAAAAGTCATTGATTGCACCGAGATAGGAGCATCGCCACCAATGGCTACATCACCAACATAAATCTTATTTGTAGGATATCTTTTTATCATTTTTTTCTCGTAATGAAAATAAATTAATAAAATAAACTTTGAACGGATTATAACTCTTCAAAGAAATTACAAGGATGTAATTTCAAAAATGATGTGGAAAGTTTATATTTATAAATTTATAATGCCAAAATTTAATATATGTGATTATACAAAAAAAGTGTTAAGAAAAAGATAATGGGTCAACATCAACCTCACCTTGTGCAGCTCTTGCTTCATGAGCAAATCGTAAAAGAGACTTTGTATCATTTGAGCGAAGCAGTATCCCATAGCGAAATTTTCCTGCAATTTTTTCTACATCTGCCTTACCAAAGCCTACAACTTCAAGGTTTTTGTATTTACATGTAAGTTCTTTTATAGAGTCTAAAATCTCTTTTGCTTTCTTTTCGTTTTTATGAGAACTCATGACTCGCAAAAGTCTAGTAAATGGTGGATATAAATCCTTTCTAAATTCCATTTCCTCTTTTAAAAAAAGTTCATAGTCCCTCAAATAAGGCTCAAAAAGTTCTCGGTTTTGTGTCTGGATAAATACTTCTGCTTCTCCACTTCTCCCAGCTCGTCCCGCAATTTGAAGACAAAGAGAAACTGCTCTTTCTCGAGAGCGAAAATCAGGGATATTTAGAAGTGAGTCGATACCTAAAATCACACTTAAAGCAACATTATGATAATCATGTCCCTTCGCTAGCATCTGTGTTCCAACTAAGACATCTATCTTTGCATCATTGAATCTCTCTAACTTCTCTTTAAGTTTTTTTTCTGTTGTAATCTCATCTTTATCAAATTTTTCTATTACATTTTCGCTAAACTCTTGCGATAAAACCTTCACTACTTCTGAGGTACCCATCCTTTTAGCGATAATCTCCTCACACCCACAACTAGGACAACTTTTAGGAATAGCTTGCGTATAGTTGCAGTAATGGCATTTTAAAGCATTATGTTTTACATGTAAACTCATCCCAACTGAGCAAAATGGACAAGTAACATTTGTACCACAGCTTTGGCAAGAGATATACTTAAAATTTGCTCTTGTAGGCAAAAAGATAACAATCTGCTTTTTTGCCTCCAAATAAGCTTTGATTTTTGCTAACAAGGTAGGAGTTATCTCATTTTGAGCATTTTCAAAAAGAAACCGTTTATGACTTTGGTGATATGTTCCTTTGAGTCTAAAAGTAGGTAAATTCTTATAGCTTGATAAACTAGGAGTTGCACTTCCAAACAGAAGTTTTGCTCCTAATTGTTTTGCTACTACATGAACCAAATCTTTGGCATTATACCTTGGTCTTTGGTTGGACTTATAGCTATCGTCATGTTCTTCATCTACCACTATCAAACCAAGATTACTCATAGGTAAAAATAGAGCCGATCTCGTACCTGCTATAACTTTTATTTGACCAGTTTCAAGCTCACTTATGATCTGTTCTTTTGCTTTTTTACTGATGCGAGAATGCCAAATAGCAACACAAGAAGAAAAATAGTGCTTTAAACGCTTTTTCATCTGTGGGGTTAAACCAATCTCAGGCATCAAGAAAAGAGCATTTTTCCCTTGTGCTAAAGTCTCTTGTATAGCCTTGATATACACTTCACTCTTACCACTTCCTGTATCTCCAAAAAGAAGAGATTTTGGATGTTTTTGGATAAATTCAAAAGCTTTTTGCTGTTCTACTGAGAGGCTTGGAGTCAATTCACTTTTGAGAGGTTTGTTTGATTCTAACTGTTTCAAAGGAGTAAAAAGTCCTAAAGCTTCACCCATCGAACAGACATAATACTCGCTGATAAACTTTGCTATCTCTAAAGTAGTAGAGGAAAAAACTTCTTGATTTACGCTTAAGATAGGCGTACATGTAAAGTTTGGCTTTTCAACTTCTCTAAGAACTACACCTTGTTTTGCTTTTTCTTTGAGATTTACTGTAACTAAAGAGCCTATGCATAGAGGTATCTCACTCTCATAAGTAAGAGGCGATAAAGGGGAAGCTAGAAGAGAGATAAGGTAGTACAGAGGCTACTACTCCGTTAAGTCTCTACACTCTTGAATCGCATGATTACAATCAAAAGTACCATCCGCTGGAGTATAATCAAAGTTTACAGCAACTCCATTAACATAGAAATTATAAGTTATAGGATTTGCAGTATTTGCACTTGTTTTTTCCCAATTTCCATCAGTATTTCTTGAAGGCAAAGAGTATTCTAAGATGTTACCATCAACTCCACCAAAAAAAAGTGTTGTTGCTTGTGCTGCTGTTTGGGTTGTATTTCCCTCTAAGACTCTAGGGATAAATGGAGTTTGTCCTTGGATCATGCGAGTTGATCTTTGCATAGCTATACCGCTCCTTATAGCACTTACTTGTGATTTGCCTTTGACGATAACAGCATCATCACGTGAAGCTGCAAGTCTTGGGATAGCAACTGCAGCTAAGATACCAAGTACTACTATAACAAAGATTAGTTCAACCATAGTAAAGGCTGGAGTAACTCCAGCCTTTTTGTTTAAAGTAATTTTCAATTGATTACCACTGAACTCTATTACCAGCCATAGTGATATTTGCTTCAACAACACCCATATCATTCCAAAGTGTATCACATACTGCATTAGCTGTTGTAGTATATGAACCTAATCTATTTCCTTTTAAAATTCTCAAAACAGGGTCAAAAGTGCCACTCCATCTACCATTGGTAGAATTAATATCCTTTCCATTTTGAGCAATATCATTCGCGGTAGGAGCAGGTGCACCTGTTGTCATATTTATATCCCAAACTCCTATGGAAACACATTCTACACCATCTATACTGAGAGTATATGATTCTTCACTATTTGTTGTAGATTTAACCCATTGATTTGTATCAATATTTACAGCTTGTGCTATTCTAGCATCTCTTTGACCTTGGTACCAAGATGGAATTGCATTAATAAATGTTCCAATATCAGTTTTAATAGCTGCTAATCTAGCATCATCTCTTGTTGCAGCAAGTCTAGGAACAGCAACAGCTGCTAAAATACCTAGTATAACGATCACGAAGATCAACTCGATCATAGTAAAACCTTTTTTCATGGTTTACTCCTTTTTGTTTGAATTTTGCCGATACACTTATCGACTTTAGACTTAAATTCTATTCCTTTGTATGTAAAAAACTGCTTAAAGACCTTCTAATTTGTCATAGATCTTTTTTATCTCAAGATTATTTAAGTATTCGTCATAACATTTTTGCACATAAGCCCATAAAAGCTCTTTGGTTTCTACTTTTCTACCCTCTAAAAAAGTCTCTTTAAAATGCTTTTCAAAATACTCTGCAAACTCTCCATCTAATTTGATATCAAAGTCTTTAGAGTCTATGGAGATAGTGAGTTTTTTCATCTTTTATCCCTTTGTCACTATATGTGAGGGTTTCATTTTCTCAAAACTTCCTCAATCTTCCCTAAGATATCATCCGCTTCTATCTCTTTAGCTCTTAAATCCTCTTCTAATCTTTGTATCTGTGTGTTTTTTGCTTCGTTTTGAGCTTTAAGCGTTACTACTTCTTGTCGAAGAGCACTATTTTCTTCACGAAGTTGTTCAAAATTGATAAGCAAATCTTCTATCTTTTTTGAAAGTTTGCCTACTACATTCTCTTCTTCAAACATTTTTAAACCTTTAAAATCGTAAGTTTGTTATAATTGTAACAAAAAAAGTTCAAATTATGTCAAAATTTAAAGTAAATTCACAATTTTCTCCCTCAGGGGATCAGCCACAAGCTATCAAAAAGCTCTCAACTTCTATAAAACAAGGCAACAGATACCAAACTTTAGTGGGTGTAACTGGTAGTGGAAAGACTTATACGATGGCTCAAATCATCGAAGAAGTACAGTTACCAACTCTTATCATGACACACAACAAAACTCTAGCCGCACAGCTTTATAGTGAATTTAAAGGTTTTTTTCCAAAAAATCATGTTGAGTACTTTATAAGCTATTATGACTACTACCAACCAGAAGCATATATCCCAAGAACTGACCTTTTTATCGAAAAAGATAGCTCCATAAATGAAGAGTTAGAGAGACTAAGGCTCTCAGCCACAGCTTCTCTTTTAAGCTTTGATGATGTTATCTGTATAGCTTCAGTTTCAGCTAATTATGGCTTAGGCGATCCAAGTGAGTACAAAAGTATGGTTCAAGCCTTAGAAGTAGGCACACAGATAAATCAAAAAGCTCTTTTGCTACAACTTGTAGATATGGGGTATAAGAGAAACGATGCTTTTTTCGATAGAGGATGTTTTAGAGTAAGTGGAGATGTAGTAGATATCTTTCCTGCTTATAATGAAGAAGAAGCGCTTAGGATAGAGTTTTTCGGAGATGAGATAGAGAGCATATACTATTTTGAAGTCTTAACAAATCAAAAACTAGAAGAGAAGAACAAAGTCATCATCTACGCAGCAAATCAGTTTATCGTAGGACAAAACAGGCTTAAAAATGCTATCAAATCTATCGAAGAAGAGTTGGCACATAGGCTTGATTTTTTCCAAAAAGAGAATAAAATCGTCGAGTATCAACGCCTTAAAAGTAGAGTAGAGTTTGATTTGGAGATGTTAGAGGCTACTGGGGCATGTAAAGGTGTTGAAAACTATGCAAGATATCTTACGGGCAAAAAAGAGGGAGAAACTCCATACTCTTTATTTGACTATTTTGAAGCGATGGGAAAAGATTATCTTGTTATCGTTGATGAATCTCACGTAAGCTTACCTCAATTTCGTGGTATGTTTGCAGGAGATAGAAGTAGGAAAGAGGTTTTGGTAGAGTATGGCTTTCGTCTACCTAGTGCTCTTGATAATCGTCCTTTAATGTTTGATGAGTTTATCAACAAAGCACCTCGTTATCTTTTTGTTTCTGCTACTCCAAATGAGTTAGAACTAAACCTATCAAACGATAATATCGCTGAACAAATCATCAGACCAACAGGGCTTTTAGACCCACAAGTTGAGATACTAGATAGTGATAATCAAGTCGAAACTCTTTACGATGAGATAAAAAAAGTAATCGCAAAAGATGAGAGAATCTTAGTCACAACTCTCACTAAAAAAATGAGTGAAGAGTTAAGTCGTTATTACAGTGAATTAGGACTTAAAGTAAAGTATATGCACTCTGACATAGACGCCATAGAGCGAAACCAAATCATAAGAGGACTACGCTGTGGAGACTTTGATGTCCTTATAGGCATAAATCTTCTTCGAGAAGGTTTGGACTTGCCAGAAGTTTCTCTCATCGCCATACTTGATGCTGATAAAGAGGGTTTTTTAAGAAGTGAAACAAGCCTTATCCAAACAATGGGAAGAGCTGCAAGAAATGTCAATGGTCGAGTTTTAATGTTCGCTAAAAAAATCACAAAGTCTATGAAGAGTGCTATCGAAATCACACAATCAAGAAGAGAAAAACAAGAAGAATTTAACAAAAAACATGGTATCACACCAGCGACAGTTTTAAGAAAACTTGATGAAAATTTACGAGTTGAAGATGCTGGTGAACTGTATAACAAAATGCAAAAACAAGAGAAGATTCCAGCAAGTGAAAGGCAAAAAATCATCAAAGAGATGACAAAAGCGATGCATGAAGCAGCAAAGTCTTTGGAGTTCGAAAAAGCAGCAAAATTAAGAGATGAGATAGCAAAGTTAAGAAAAGCTTGATTTTTTGATATAATCATCGATGAGAGGAAGGAAATTTTAGGAAATTAATATGAGAGTAAATAGCT
>DLUF01000007.1 GCA_002742765.1 Sulfurospirillum sp. UBA12182
TACCTTTAGGAGTAGTATCTTTACTGCCAATTATCTTATTTCCTTCTTTTGGCGTTTTAGGCACAAATGCAACAACTATTAACTACTCACAATCAATTATCTTTTTATTTTTAGGTGGCTTTATGTTGGCAATTTCTGTTGAAAAAACAGGCTTACATAAAATTATCGCAAACAAAATGCTTCAGCTTTTCCCCGCTACACCAAGAGGGATTATTTTCTCTTTGAGTATAACTTCTGGAGTGTTAAGCTCTTTTTTATCAAATACAACAACCACACTTTTACTTATGCCCTTAGCTCTTTTTCTAACACAAAACCCACAAGTGAAAATGAGATTTGCACTCGCTATTGCATATGGTGCTAGTATAGGAGGTATTATCACACCCATAGGAACACCTCCCAATTTGATTTTAATGGGTATTTTAGAACAACACTCACTACCTCTTATCCCCTTCGTTCAATGGATTTTTATGGTTTTACCTTTGGCATTAGTTATGTTTGTGATTGTCTCTTATGTGCTTTCTTTAGGCTTGGGCGGTATTAGTATAGAAAAAGAAGAAGATACACATACGCTAAGCTTACCTCAAAAAAAAGTTTTGTTTGCTCTTATCGGATTGATTTTTCTACTTTTCATTAATGCCCCAATCAAACCGTATTATAATGGCTTAGGGCTAAATGAAAAAGGTATTTTGTTGTTTTTTGGTCTTATGATGTTTGCTCCTCCTTTTAATATACTTAAATGGGAAGATAGCAAGAAAATTCCTTATGAGATTATTTTTCTCTTCGGTGCAGGTTTTTCAATAGCAGCAGCTTTTAGTGCAACAGGACTCTCTGGGTCTATTGCAAATTATCTTTTGGAAGTAACAAACTTACCACCTTTTATTTTACTTATTGTAGTTGCATCTTTAGTAACTTTTACCACAGAGATTACAAGCAACACAGCACTTATCTCTATGATTTTACCTGTGCTTTATGCTGTTACAACTGCTGGTGGTTTGGATATACAACTTTTTATGATGGTTGCTACGATTTGTGCAAGCTACGCTTTTATGCTTCCTATCGCTACTCCTCCAAATGCGATAGCAATGTCAAGTGGCGTAGTAAAAGTGAAAGATATGGCAAAATATGGATTTTTCTTTAACATTATAGGTATCCTTCTTATTTCAATTACTGCATATTTTTTCTGGTAGGGAGAATTTTGTAAATGAATAGTTATAATTTTACATTAGAATATACTTCACCCAAAAGAGAAATCGATAAGGAAAAATACTTTGAAGAAGAGGGTAGTTTAGCTTTTGATACCCACTCTTTAGAGGAGACTAAGATAATGATGCAAGCTATTAGTAGTGGGCTTAGTATAAAAGATGAGTATAGTCTCAAAAAGCTAGAAATTTTACTTCGTTATGATTTACCATTTTTTGCAACAAATAGAAGATTGGTAAGGAATTGGCTTATGGAGAATTTTATTTTTTAAGTGGTATTATTTCTCTCGGAGAATTAAAAAACAGATGAAAAAATTATATTTGATAAGACATGCAAAATCAAGTTGGAAAGAGCCTGGTTTAAGTGATTTTGATAGGTCCTTAAACAAAAGAGGAAAAAAAGATTTGCCATTTATGGCAAAGAGATTGAAAATGTTTCAAATCAAGCCAGATTTAATCCTCTCTTCTCCAGCACTTCGAGCTAAAACAACAGCTCAGGGCATAGCAGAAATCATAGGCTATGGCGAGGAAAATATAGTTTACGAAAATGCTTTGTATGATAGTTCTTATACAAATTATCGCTATCTTTTAGACTCACTTGACGAAAAATACAACGAAGTTTTTATAATCGCTCATAACCCAGAGATAACAGAAGTAGGAGAGAGGCTTAGTGGAGCGATACTGACAAATATACCTACTTGTGCTATCGTTTGTATTGAATTTGATACAAATAGCTTCAAAGATATCACTGAAGAAAGTGGTAAAATCCTCTTTTTTGATTATCCTAAAAAACATAAAATCGATTAATTCATGATAAACAGCGAAATTTTTTATCTTTTTTCCATCATTTCGGTTGGCTATATTTTTGGTAATATAAAAATCAAAGGTTTTTCTTTAGATATTACAGCCATGCTTATAGTAGCCCTTATAGCAGGGCATTATGGTATGGTTATCTCTGATAGTTTTAAATTTTTTGGATTGGCTATTTTTATTTATGCTGTTGGATTACAATCTGGACCTGGTTTTTTTGAAAGCATAAAAAAAGATGGAGTTCGACTAAACTTTTTAGCTGTTACTTTGGTTTGTATGATATTTTTTTCCATTTTTGCTGTTGGAAAGTATCTAGGACTTTCTGTAACCGTAATTGATGGTATCTTTACAGGTTCACTTACAAGTGTTCCTTCATTAGCAGCAGCTTTAGAGATAAAAGATGATCCTGTTATGTCTGTTATGTTTGGACTTGTTTATCCTTTTGGTATTGTTGCAACAGTGCTTTATATAAGACTTTTACCCATACTCTTTCGTGTAGATTTATCCAAAGAGTTAGAAAAATACGAAAAAAAACAAAGAGCTAAATATCCTGATATTTTGACAAAAAACTTTAAAATTACCAATGAAAACTTTAAAAATGACTTTGCTTATAAAATCCAAATAGAAAATATGACTGGTACCATCATAGAGAGGATAGAGTTTAGTGACAAAAACTACTCTAATATTGATGAAGATAACCCAATTTTACATTATGGAGATGTTGTAAGAGCTTCTGGAACTGAGAGAGAACTTAGTAAACTAAGGCTTATACTAGGTGAAGAGGTCGCTGAAACTCATGAATTTCAAGATGATATGGGTGTATATCGACTTTTAGTCTCTTCAAAAGAGATAGTAGGTAAAAAAATTGCAACGATAGGTCAATTAAAAGCTTTAAGAGCTGTTATAACAAAAGTTAGACGCTCAGGTATAGACATAACTCCTCACCCAAGCCTTACACTAAGACTAGGTGATAAACTTTATGTTGTTGCTCCAAGAGAGTATGAAGATAAAGTCAAGCATATCATTGGGGATGATTTGTTAAAGTATCCAGCAGCGGACTTTTTACCTGTTGCCTTGGGAATTGTTATCGGAATTTTTATAGGGAGTATACCAGTTGGGTTACCTATCATAGGAGATGTAAAACTTAGTTTTGTTGGTGGTATTTTACTTACTGCTCTCATACTTGGTAGAAAAGGGCGTACAGGTGCTATCGTATGGCAACTTTCACCTCACTCAACTTCAATGCTCAAAACGCTAGGACAGTTGATCTTTGTAGCCACGATAGGCACAAATGCAGGGAAATATCTTGTTCAATCTATCGCTACAAATGGTTTTATGCCTATATATATCGGGATATTTGGTTTGATTTTTTCTCTTACCTTTATGGCATTTTTGTGTCGTTTTGTTTTTAAAATGAATTTTTTAAATATACTAGGACTTCTCTCTGGTGCGATGACTTCTACTCCAACGCTTAGTATGTCAAATAACATTACAAAATCAGATATTCCTTCCATAGCTTATGCTGCTGTTTATCCTACTTCATTAGTTTTAGCTCTTCTTTTAGCGCAACTTGGTGTAAAACTCTTTTAACTTTATATTTTTTTCATTTTGTTTTATTATAATCAAAAAAAACAATAAGGAGTGTAAATGAAAGTTGGTTTTATAGGTTTAGGAAATCTAGGTTCAGCTATCGCTAAAAGATTAGAGATGATGGGTGAAGAACTCATCGTTTGGAATCGAACGGTTCAAAAAGCAAAAGAAAAAGGCTTTGAAAACTTAGCAAAATCTCCCAAAGAGCTTATCCAAACGTGTGATACAGTGTTTATATGCCTTTTTGATTCCAATGGAGTAAGAGATGTTTTAACCATGGAGGATGGGCTTTTAAGTGCAAATCTTCAAGGAAAAACTATTGTTGATCTTACAACTAATCATTTTAAAGATGTTCTTGATTTTCATGAGATGGTTACAGAAACAGGCGGTAAATATCTTGAATCACCAGTTTTTGGGAGTGTTGTTCCTGCAAGTAAAGGTGAAGTGACTGTTGTTGCTTCGGGAGTTGAGGAAGTTTTTCTTACATGTAAACCTCTTTTAGAGAAGTTTGCTTCAAATATCTTTCATCTTCCAGAACCGTCAAATGCTTCTAAAATGAAGCTTATAAACAATCTATGTTTAGGTTCATTTATGGTCACGATTGCTGAGTGTACGGCTTTAGGTGAGGCTTGTTTGATAGATAAAAAAGATTTATTGGAGATTTTAGGAGTTGGCGGTGGAAAATCACTTGTTTTAGCAGCAAAGACAGCAAAACTCATCGAAGAGGATTTTTCGCCACACTTTTCCAATGCTGCGATAAATAAAGATTTACACTGTTTGCAAGATTTAGCTTATAGTTTACAAAGACCACTTTATAGTGCCAGTGTTACAAAAGAGCTTTTTTCGAAAGCGAAGATGGAAGGTCTAGGTGAAGAGGATTTTAGCTCAGTTTATAAATTATTTAAGTAAAAGGGGTTACTCCCCTTTTTTCAAATCATCCATAACCTCACTAGCTTTTTTAAGACGCTCTTTATCAAAGTGTGTGTAGATACGAGAAGTGTTTATATCCGCATGTCCTAATGCCTCTTGAACAAGTATCAAATCCTTGTTTTTTTGGTAAAGTCTCGTTGCAAAAGTATGGCGAAGCATATGTGCTCCATTTTTTTCTTTTCTAATTCCAGCAACAGTTAAAATCTTATCCATGATATAGCTCACATAAGCTTGTGTAAGAGGCTTTTGAGTGCGACTTTGGAAAAGAAGAGGCGATTTTTTGTCTCTGATACTAAGCCACTCTTGTAAATCTTTTTGTATATAATGCTCTTTTATCATGGCAATTCTAGTTTTGTTCCCTTTCCCTACAATTTGAAAGGTAAAGTAGCCATCTTCTTGTATCACATCTTTTAGTTTTAAACCCAAAGCTTCACTTACCCTCATGCCACTATAAAGGATGGTTTTTATAAGAAGTTTATTTTTAGCCTGTGCATAAGGTTTAAACTCAGTTGTTTCAATAGCCTCTATAAAACGTTCTAACTCAACATCTCGCATATGTGCAGGGAGTTTGTTTGCATTGTTGCTTTTAAGCCCTCCCCAGTTTTTTAGCTCTATTCTAAACTGATAGGATGAACCTTTTTTATCCTCATTTTGCTTATCAATAAAAGCAAAAAAGCTTACTATAGCGATACGATAGTTTTTCTTTGTTGCATCTGATAAAGACGCAGTTTGTGATGCCAAAAATTCACTCAAAAGCTCTTCATCCACTTCTTTTAAAGACCTAAGAGACATAAAACATAGATAATGAAAGAGTTTTTCTAGAGGGTTAAAGTAGGTATTTATACCAATTAAACCTATATTTCTAGCTTTTTTTGCCAAATTTTGTAACTCTTCTATATCTTTTGTTCCTCGGTTGAGTGCTGCGATGATTAAAGAGAGTTCAGAATTTTTTTGAACATGCCTATTTGAAAGTGAAGTGAGTTTTGACTTAACAAATTTTTCAAGCCAAAAAAGTAAGTTTTCATCAAACTTTTTTTTAAAATCTACTGGATATCTCATGGAAAATCATTTTGTTTTAAAGGTGAACAAACCACCTTCACTTTTTGTTGGAAGATTATGTACAACTTCAGCATTCCAAATCATACCACCAACTAAACAATCAGGTAAAATCCCTTTTGCCTCGTAAGTATCTTCATCTATTTTTTTTAATTTAAAGGTATGGTACCCCATATTCATATTTGTTGCGTATATATGCAAGTCAAAACTTTCAGGACGTAACTCTTTAGATGTTTTTACTCGAAAAATCAACTCTTTCATCAAAGGGATATCTTTAGGTTCTATATCAAAAAACATACTTTGTGCATTTGGAAACTTAGCTTCACAAGAACTTACATGTAAATCGCACTCTTTAGATTGAGGATAAAAAAGAGTATCTCCAACAAAAAATTTATAGATATCTTTCATATCAAACAAAAAGAAGAGGGCGATTATCCCCACAACAACGACTTCAATTAAAAGTGTTATAAAGAATTTTTTATTTTTCATAAACGAATTTTATAACATTTTTGTTAATTATAGGTTAAAAGTAGAACAGTTATTGCTTGGGTAAAAAAAACAATGAAGGATTAGGAAGATGAATATACTAGTTGTGGATGATAGTGCAACGATGAGACGTATCGTCTCAAATGCTCTTAACAATATAGGGTATAAAAATATCACAACTGCTGAAGATGGGAGTGAGGCCCTAAAAAAGATAAAGCAAGAGCAATTTGATGCGATTATGACAGATTGGAATATGCCTCGAATGGATGGACTTTCACTAGTAAGAGAAGTTCGTAAGATGGAAAACTACAAAGAAGTTCCTATCGTAATGATAACAACAGAAGGTGGAAAAAGAGAGGTGATTACAGCGATAAAAGAGGGTGTAAATAACTACATAATCAAGCCTTTTACAGTTCAAACTTTAAAAAATAAATTAGAAGATATCATCTAAAAGAGTAGATGGTATGTAAGCCATCTACTAACCTCATGTGAATTGTTATATAATGACTCTTAACCATTTTTATTTCTCTTTTTATAAATAAAAAAATATTCTAAATAATAATTTTTATTAATTATATTTTAAACTAATATTCGAGATAATTCATTAATGAAAAAAATTATCAAAATCAAAAGGAGCGATATTATGGCAAAGTGTCCTATAACAGGTTTGGGCAGTGACAAACCCAAAGTGAACCCAGCAGCAAGTAGCAATGGAACATACAACAAAGACTGGTGGCCAAATCAGTTAAACCTCAAAATACTTTCTCAACATACAGATAAAGTTAATCCTTTGGAAAAAAATTTTAATTACAAAGAAGAGTTTAGCAAATTAGATTATGAAGCACTTAAAAAAGATTTAGAATTTTTAATGACAGATTCAAAAGAGTGGTGGCCTGCTGATTATGGTCATTATGGTGGACTTTTTATAAGGATGGCTTGGCATAGTGCTGGAACATATAGAACAGGAGATGGAAGAGGGGGAGCATCAACTGGAAATCAGCGTTTTGCTCCACTAAATAGTTGGCCTGATAATGCAAACCTTGATAAAGCAAGACGTCTTTTGTGGCCGATTAAACAAAAATACGGCAATAAAATCTCTTGGGCTGATCTTATGATACTAGCTGGAAATGTAGCACTAGAGTCTATGGGCTTTAAAACATTTGGCTTTTCAGGAGGCCGAGAAGATATATGGGAACCAGAAGAAGATATCTACTGGGGAGCTGAAAAAGAGTGGCTTGCAACAAGTGAAAAAGAAAATAGCCGTTATAGTGGTGAAAGAGATTTGGATAACCCTTTAGCTGCTGTACAAATGGGGCTTATCTATGTAAATCCAGAAGGTCCAGATGGTAAACCAGACCCAATAGCTTCAGGCAAAGATATTCGTGAGACTTTTGCGAGAATGGCTATGAATGATGAAGAAACTGTAGCCCTAACTGCTGGTGGACATACATTTGGAAAGTGCCATGGTGCAGGAGATGCTGCCAATGTTGGACCTGAGCCAGAAGCAGAAGGGCTTATCGCTCAAGGACTAGGTTGGATAAGTAAATTCTTGAGTGGAAAGGGTGATGATACTATCACAAGTGGGATTGAGGATTCTTGGACACCAAACCCTACTCAGTGGGACAATGGATACTTTGATATGCTTTTAGGCTATGAGTGGGAACTGACAAAATCTCCAGCGGGTGCTTATCAGTGGGTGCCAGTCAATCCAATAGAGGATCACTTGGCTCCAGCAGCTCATGATGCTAGTAAAAAAGTAACTACTATCATGACAACAGCTGATATGGCGATGAAGATGGATCCTATCTATGGACCTATCTCAAAAAGATTCCATGAAAATCCAGACCAGTTTGCAGATGCTTTTGCAAGAGCGTGGTTCAAACTGACTCATCGTGACCTAGGACCAAAGTCATGCTATATAGGACCTGAAGTTCCAGAAGAAGAGTTAATCTGGCAAGACCCAGTTCCTGTGGCAGATTATGAGATGATAGATGAAGCAGATATCAAGTCACTCAAAAAGAGGATTTTAGCTTCAGGGCTTAGTGTAGCGCAGCTTGTATCAACTGCTTGGAAGTCCGCAGCGTCTTATAGAAACTCCGATAGGAGAGGTGGTGCAAATGGTGCTAGAATCAGACTTGCCCCTCAAAAAGATTGGGAAGCAAATGAGCCTGTTGAATTAGAAAAAGTTTTAAAAGTTTTTGAAACTTTGCAACAAGAGTTTAATGCAACAAACAAAGAAAAGAAAGTTTCAATAGCTGATTTGATAGTACTTGGTGGCTGTGTTGCCATAGAAAAAGCTATAAAAGATGCAGGTTTTGATTTTAAAGTACCTTTTAGTGCTGGTAGAACTGATGCAAGCCAGGAGCAAACAGATGTAGAGTCATTTGCTTTTCTTGAGCCAATTGCAGATGGATTTAGAAACTATGAAAAATCAAAATACACTTTTAGTGCAGAAGAGCTACTCATAGATAAAGCTCAACTTTTGACACTTAGTGCACCTGAGATGACTGTACTCGTAGGTGGTATGAGAGCACTTGGTGCTAATTATCAAAATTCTACTAAGGGAATTTTTAGTGAAAAAGTAGGGGTTTTAACAAATGACTTTTTTGTAAAGCTTTTGGATATGGATATAGAGTGGAAAGCACTTGATAAAGAAGAGAATGAGTTTGAGGGCATTGAGCGAGTCTCTAAAAAACCAAAATACAAAGCAAGTAGAGTTGATTTGGTATTTGGTTCTAATTCTCAACTAAGAGCTATCGCAGAAGTTTATGCGAGTGATGATGCTAAAGAGAAATTTGTTTTAGATTTTATAGAAGTATGGAACAAAGTGATGAATCTTGATAGGTTTGATATCAAATAAATATAATAAAATTTAGGGAGCTTTAATGATAGCCGTCATCCAAAGAGTGAAAAGTTCAAGTGTTCATGTTTATCAAAAAGAGATTGGTAAGATTGGTAAAGGTTTAAATATCCTTTTGGGTGTACAAAAGGAAGATAGCTATGAAGAAGCAGATAAACTTATCAACAAGATAATCAATCTAAGAATTTTTGCAGATGAAAATGAAAAAATGAATTTATCGCTTTTGGATGTAAATGGCTCTGTTTTAGTTATCTCTCAATTTACACTTCTTGGTTCAGTATTAAAAGGAAGACGTCCTAGCTTTGATAAAAGTGCTGAACCAAAACTTGCTGAAGAGTTATATGAATATTTTGTTCAAACTCTTAAAAACAAAAATATAAATGTAGAAACTGGTATCTTTGGAGCTATGATGGAAGTGACTATCATCAATGATGGTCCAGTGACTTTTGTGATAGATTCTAAAACACTTCATTAAAATCAAATTCTAATAGAAAGTTAAAGGTTGGTTTATAAGAGGTCTTTTTTAGCATATATTTTTCTAATTATTGAAAACTTTAATTTTCACAGTTAAAACATAGGGGTTTAAAAGGAAGATTTGATAGCTTTTATAAGTCCTATTTTAGGGTTTTGTGTAGATTACACACTATTTCGTGTAATTTGTGAAACGCATTTTTTTGTATATTTTATTTTCGTGAAACAAAATATGTTACCATATACAAAAATCTTTTTTGGAGTATAAGTTTGAAAAATATCGGTTTAGTTATTTTCATTGCCCTTCTATCTTATCTTTTTTTCCAGAGTAAAAATATCTTAGATATTTCAGCGGGTGTTGCTATATTTCTATTTGGAATGATTTTTTTAGAAGAAGGTTTTCGAGCTTTTGCTGGAGGGATTTTAGAAAAGTTTTTAAAAGTTGCAACCAACACACTTCCTAAAAGTATCGCTTTTGGAACTATTACAACTGCTATCGTTCAGTCAAGTTCTTTAGTTTCAGTTATATCTATCAGCTTTTTAAGTGCTGGTTTTATCTCTTTGTATCAAGGAATTGGGATTATCTTTGGCTCTAATTTAGGAACAACAGCTAGTGGCTGGTTAGTAACTGCTTTTGGTCTTAAAGTAAATATCGCAGCTTATGCTATGCCAATGATTGTTTTTGGTGTTATTTTTGTTTTTCAATCAAACAAAAAGCTTAAAGGATTAGGTCAGATTTTAGCAGGTTTGGGTTTTTTGTTCTTAGGTATCGCTTATATGAAAGATGGCTTTGAAGCTTTTAGAGAAAATATAGACTTACTTGCTTACTCTGTTGATGGGTATAAGGGACTTTTCCTTTTTGTTGCAATAGGGATTTTTGGTACTGTTATCATGCAATCATCAAGTGCTATGTTTGTTCTTATCATCACGGCACTTGCTGCTTCTCAGGTAACCTATGCAAATGCGATAGCTCTTGCCATCGGTTCAAATATAGGAACAACTATAACTGCTGTTTTAGGCTCTCTTAGCTCAGATGTCAATGGCAAACGTCTTGCTGTTGCTCATATGATTTTTAATCTAGTAACTGGAGTTATAGCTATAATTTTTGTATATCAATTCATCTTTTTTGTCGATTTTTCTTCGGAATTTTTAGGAATAGGTAAAGAAGATTATACATATAAACTCACCCTCTTCCATACCTATTTTAACCTTTTTGGAATTATCATCATGCTTCCTTTTGTGCCAAAACTTGTAAAAGTACTGGACTTACTTATTAAGAAAAAAGCGGCTAAAAAGTATGAAGTTGATAATGTGATATTCTTAAACAATGCTGCTCTTGATTTTGCTGATACTGCGACCAAAGTTTTATATAAAGAGACAAAACACCTTTATAACAATAGTTTTGAGATTATTGCAAAGGGGTTAAGTATCTATAAAGAAGATATCAACTCAGGAATGGAAATCGATGATATCATTAAACTTAGAAATAAACCAATTCCTGTTGATATGGAAGAGTTTTATACCTTAAAAATCAAAGAGATTTATGGACAAATTATGAATTTTGCTATCATAGCACAAGGTAAGTTTGAACATGAAGCAAATGCACAGATTATCAATATCAAGAATGCTACTATAAGCATAGTAGAAGCTGTCAAATCAGCAAAACATATGCAAAAGAACATGCTCAAATATTTGGATTCAGATAATGAATATATAAAAGAACAATACAACATCATAAGAAGAAATCTAACAAAACAGCTTCGACAAGCTCAAATGGTTTTCAACACAAATGAAGAAGATGTTGCTTTACTGCTTATCAACAAAATGGAACTAGAAGCGCATCAGTATGACATCGCAACTAATAAATCACTCGATAATCTCATTAGAAATAATCAGATAACCTATACAATGGCGACATCTTTGATGAATGATAGCACATACGCTTCTAGTATAGCTACGCATATCTTAAAAGCTGTCAAGGCACTCTATATAAC
>DLUF01000046.1 GCA_002742765.1 Sulfurospirillum sp. UBA12182
TATTACATCCAAAGATACAAAGAAGATATGCATGCAATTGGTGTTGAAGATGCTGATATCGAACCAAAAGCCACACAAAGTGTAGAAGAGATTATCACTTTTATCAATACTCTTTTAGCAAAAGATATCGCTTATAAAACAGAAGATTCTATCTATTTTGATACTTTAAAAGACAACGCTTATCTTAGTCTTTCTCATATGCATATAGATGATGCTCTTGCTAGAGTTGAAGGAGACATACAAAAAAGAGATTCAAAAGATTTTGCTCTTTGGAAGTTTTCTAAACCAAACGAACCAAGTTATAAAGCTCCTTTTGGTGATGGACGACCTGGCTGGCATATAGAGTGTTCTTGTATGATAGAAAAACATATGAGAAGTGAGGGAGCATTTCAGATAGATATTCATGCTGGTGGAGCTGATTTACTCTTTCCACATCATGAAAATGAAGCTGCTCAAACTAGATGTAAAAGTGGCCAAGAGTTAGCAAAATACTGGATGCATAATGGTTTTGTTACTATCAATGGCGAGAAGATGAGCAAATCTTTGGGAAATAGCTTTTTTCTCAAAGATGCTTTGAAAGTTTATGATGGAGAGATTATCAGGTTTTATCTTTTAAGCACGCATTATAGAGCCAACTTTAACTTTTCAGAAGAGGATTTGTTAGTTAGTAAAAAGCGTTTAGATAAGCTGTATCGTCTCAAAAAAAGAGTATATGATGGAAAAAAATCAGCAGTTAACAAAGAGTTTAAAGAAGCTTTTTTAGAAGCCTTGAGTGAAGATTTAAATATCTCAAAAGCCTTGAGTCTTTTAGATGAAATGGTAACAGAGGCAAACGAAAAGTTAGATGCAAATCCAAAAGATAAAGAGACAAAATTTCAGATTAATGCTAACTTAGAATTTATCGAATCTATCTTAGGAATTGGTAGTAAAAATCCTTTTTCCTACTTTCAACTTGGGATTAGTGAAGAAGAAAAAAAAGAGATTGAAACACTTATACAAGAAAGAACTCAAGCAAAACAAGAAAGAGACTTTGCAAGAGCTGACGCGATACGAGAAACTCTTACATGTAAAGGTATAGCTTTGATGGATACAGCTACTGGAACGCTGTGGGAAAAGGCTGAATGATGGAGGGATTAAAATCTGTTTTAAGAAGATTTTCCCCCTATTTTAAAGACTATATTCCTCAGTTCTCTTTTGCTATCTTAGGGATGATTTTAGCTTCTAGTGGAACTGCTGTTTCTGCTTATCTTGTGAAACCTCTTTTAGATGAAATTTTCATAGCAAAAGATGTCCAGATGCTCCAACTTCTTCCATATGCTATCATAGCTGTATACGCAGCTAAAGAGATTGGGAGATATATGCAAGCTTATTTTACGGCTTTCATTGGGCATGATATCATAAGAAGATTCAGAGATAAAATCTTAAAAAATCTTCTCATCCAAGATATATCCTTTTTTCATGAGTATAGGACAGGTGAACTCATCAGTAGAAATACCAATGATGTTGAAAAAGTCAGAACAGTTGTTTCAAATCTCATCCCTGAATTTTTCAAAGAGTTTTTTACTATCATTGGACTTGTTTTTGTAGTTATCTATCAAAGTTCAGCCTTAGCCTTTTTTGCTCTTATCATCCCTCCTTTAGCGATTATCCCTCTTTCTAAACTAGCTAAAAAGATGAAGAGAATTTCTAAACAATCACAAGAAAAAGTCTCCGATATAACCGCAAAATTGAGTGAAATTTTTAACAACATAGAAGTTATAAAAGCTAGTAATGCAATGGATCACGAATCTGATATCTTTGCGAAAGAAAATCAAAAATATTTTTCACTCACGATGAAATCCGTTAAAGTTTCCCAACTTGTGAGTCCTTTGATGGAGATTTTAGGCTCTGTTGGAGTTGCAACAGTTATCATCATAGGTGGTATGGAAGTTATAGAAGGTAATATGAGTGTAGGTAGTTTCTTCAGCTTTTTAACTGCTCTTTTCATGCTTTATACACCGATAAAAAAACTCTCTAGTTTATACAACCAACTTCAAGAAGCGGTTGCTGCTAGTGAGAGGATATTTTTTCTTTTGGATAAAGAACCTTTGATACAAGGTGGTACAAAAGAGATACCAGAAAAAATTGAAAATATTCTTTTTAAAAATGTCAAACTCAAATATGGAACAAAAAAAGCTCTCAATGGTGTCAACTTAGAAGCAAAACAAGGAGAATTTGTAGCCCTTGTGGGAGATAGTGGTGGAGGAAAAAGTTCCTTAGTAAATCTCATTTTACGCTTTTTTGACCCAAGTGATGGGAAAATCCTCATCAATGGAGTTGACTTGAAAGAGTTTTCTTTGAAAAGTTTAAGAGACAATATCGCTATAGTGACGCAAAGAGTTTATATCTTCCATGAAAGCGTTGCAGCAAATGTGGCATATGGCAAAGAAATTGATGAAGAAAAAGTCATAGAGGCTTTGAAAAAAGCAAATGCATACGAATTTATCAGTGAATTACCAGATGGTATCTACACACATTTAGATGAATTTGGAGCAAATCTATCAGGTGGACAAAGACAACGTATCGCTATAGCTCGTGCTATCTATACAGATCCAAAAATCTTGATTTTTGACGAAGCTACTAGTGCTTTAGACAGTAAAAGCGAGAAAAAAATCACTGAAGCGATGGAAAACCTTATCAAAGATAAGATTACTTTTGTTATAGCCCATAGATTAAGCACTGTAAAAAAAGCTGATAAAATAGTAGTTTTAAAACATGGTAAAGTATCTGCTATCGGCAGTGATGAAGAGTTACATATGAGTTCAAAAGAGTACTTAAAACTAAAAGGTTTGCAAGCATAGAAGGCTTTACATGTAAAGCCTTTAAAACTCACTAAGTAGGAGAGAAAGTGCGATACATCATGCTTATTTTGGGACTTGCTTTGATAAGTTATTATAGCTTTGAGATATACAACTGTCCTGATATCAAATGCCAAGAAAAAACTACTATCAAAAAAAAGTGATTATCCAAAAGCTAGCCAAACGCCAACACCTATCATAAGACTTCCTGCTAGTTTGTTCATCATTTTTACATTGTCGCTTTTTTGCAAAAATTTTCTCAAACCACTACCACCACTCGCATATACAATCAAACAAAAAAATTCTAACAGCAAGATAATAAAGAGCAAAATTGAAATTTGAGGGATCAAAGGTTTTGTTTGGTTTATAAAAGGCGGTAATAAAGCTATAAAAAAAGCCCAACCTTTTGGATTAGCAACAGCGGTGATAAATCCTTGAGAAATCAAAGAAAAGTTAGAAATAGAGCTTTTTGTTTCGCTAGTACACACCGCCATCTTCCCTCTACTTAACCACATCTGAACTCCTAAATACCCAAGATATAAACCTCCTAGATACTTAAAAACAGTAAAAACATCAGGATGTTTGAGCAAAACCGCTGCAACACCCACTACAGAGGAAAGAGCAACTAAACCAACACCAACCAACTCTCCTATCATCATGTAAAAAGTTCTTTTCAATCCTATACTCATTCCCAAACTCATAGCCAAAGTCATACACATACCAGGTGTTAAAGAGACAAAAAAGAAAGTTGGAATAAACAAAAAAAGAATGGATAAATCTATATAATTACTCAAATATTTACCTTTTTTCATTAAACTATTCTAAAAGAATTAAAATCCAGATTATACCCTATGTAATAATAGATTTAT
>DLUF01000010.1 GCA_002742765.1 Sulfurospirillum sp. UBA12182
CTTTAAAGCTCAAAGCCCTTAAACAAGGTATTCTTTTAAACCCGTTCTCTCAAACGAGGACGAAATTATATACCAAGAAAGCTTAGGATTAGATTAAAGTTTTTTTATTTTTGAAAAATTCTTTTTTTCTTTTTTTATAATTAATCTTTTATTAACTATCTTACTATATAATAGCATTTCCAAAAAATTTGGATTATATTCCATTAAGGAGATTAAAGTGGGACTGTATGATAGAGAATATATAGGTAGACATGCTGCTGAAAGTTCATTTGAGCAAACTCAAACAAAAAGCTCACTTGGTCTTTTCATAAAGCAGACGTATCAATTATTTGCAGCTTCGCTTTTGGCGGCTTCAACTGGTGCGTATATCGGAATAGGGTTTGCTAGTACAATAGCAAGTTGGTTTTTCGGGTTAGTCATTTTAGAATTTGCTTTACTTTTTGGGCTCTATGCTGCAAAAAGAAAAGAAGGACTAAACCTAGCATTACTTTTTGGTTTTACATTTGTAAGTGGTTTAACATTAGCTCCACTTCTTTCGAGCATTTTAGGACTCCCTGGAGGAGCTTCGATAGTAGCTAATGCATTCATGCTTACAACAGTTGCATTTGGTGGATTGTCAATTTTTGCAATGAATACAAAAAGAGACTTCTCTACTATGGGGAAAATGCTATTTATTACACTAATTGTTATAGTTGTTGCAGGACTTATAAATATATTTTTAGGTTCTCCAATTTTGCAATTAGCAATTGCAAGTATAAGCTCTATACTTTTTAGTGCTTTTATACTTTATGATACGCAAAACATCATTAGAGGTGCGTATGAAACTCCTATTGAAGGAGCAATTGCACTCTATTTAGATTTTTTAAATCTATTTGTTTCTCTTTTACAAATACTTGGTATATTTGGCAGAGATGAATAAAAACAAAGAGGAGCAGTACGCTCCTCTAAGAATTATAGATGCAAATCTCAATAGATTACGAGAGGGAATCAGAGTTATAGAAGATATTTGCAGATATTTTTTTAATTCTGAAAGTTTTTCTAAACGTTTAAAGCATCTACGTCATGAATCAAGAATAGATGATCATAAGTCTCTTATTTCTTCCAGAGATATTCTCAATGATCCTTCAAAACAAACTACTCCAAGTGAACAAAATAGAGCTGATATAGAGACTATTTTAATTTCCAATTTTAAAAGAGTTCAAGAAAGTTCTAGGGTTTTAGAAGAAGTTTTAAAACTAACAAACCCTGCTGAAGCGGAAAAGTTTAAACAAATTAGATATGAACTTTATAACCTAGAAAAGGAAATATTACTTTAACCTATTTTTAATTAAGTAAAAAAAAGTTTAATTTTACTTGATTTATACCCTCTGCTTTGTATATAATATATTCAGTACAATACTCCATATTATGAAGGACTACCCATGAAAAAAATTGCTCTAAGTGTAATTCTCACTTCATCTTTGCTTTTAGCAACGGATAATACAAAAAAAGATTGTGTTGAAACTTTTCAAAGTGAGATTTTAAATATACTTAATGCTGACAAACCAAAAACAGAAAAAGAGAAGGCGATTAGTGATATCAATAAAAATATGATAGAAGCTTGTGACCCTCTGCCACCAATATCTGAGGAAAAGCAAGAGGTAAAAGATGAAAAAGCAGTTGAAGACTGTATAGAAGAATTTGAAAATGATATCATGAAAATTCTTTTAAGTGAACCTGCACCAGAAGAAAAGAAAAAAGCAATTAAAGATGTATATAAAGCATATGAAGAGAAATGTGACGGAAAGTTCTAAAATAAACTAGGGAGAAATTTCTCCCTAAGATTGGTTCTTATTAAACCTAGTATGTGGGCAACGACCTGTTGCTATCACGATTAACAAGATGGTACATTTCCGCTATCGCTAGCGTAGTTATATAAAAAATCATATACATCTTGTATGTATTTATCTTTTAATGGTTTAGCCTCTGGACAGAATTTTGCCATCTCTTCATTAAGCTTTCCAGCTTCAAAGATTGCTTTCCATTCTGCTTGTTTATGTTTCTTAGCCATAACACCACCACTAAAGCCACAAGGTTTCTTTAGATTCTTTATAAAAAGCTTCTGTCCCTTGCCTACATCAGCTTGTGCCGCTGTACTAAGAATGCCTAAACCAACTACTGCTGCTATTAGCACTTTTAGCAGTTGTCTTAACATGTGTATCCTCTCCTTTCATAAGATTATCTTCTTTTCAAAATTGCTTCTTACATGTAAAGGTTTTATCCTTTACATGTAAGCTTTATCTCTACTAACCTAGTGGTTCATTTACCTCTATTTTACATTCACTTCCTGTACAATTAAGGTTTGCATCGAAGTAGTATGTTTTACTCATATCTGCGCCACCCTCTTTTGCTTTCTCTAGTGCTTCCATAGCTCTTCCGCCGCTTGCGCAGTGAAATACTACTACTTTATCTTTTGGTAGTTTAGCTACGAAATCTTTTGCGCTTAATTTTCCAGCTTCGATATTGATAGCCCCTGCCATTGCGCCTACTTTATGTTCACTTGGGCTTCTTACGTCTACGATTTGTACATTTGCCAATGTTTTATAGTTTGCTTTAAACCATTCTCCATCTACTGTACCTTCATCTGCGCCTAATTTAATCCCATTTACCATTTTCGCTTCTGCTTTTGGTGCATCACTTGCTGGTTTCTTTGCGCTACCACCTGTTGTCGCTTTACCCAATTTTTTCCATTCTGGCATACCTGCAGCGTATACTTTTACATTTGTGTAGCCTTTTGCAATCAAGTCATTTGCGATTACATGTGATTTATGGCAAGCGTACCCTCCACAGAATGTAATGATTGGTGTTGTTTTATCTGCTGGATATCTTCCTGCCAATGCTGGTAAATCTGTATCTGGGATAGAGATTGCCCCTGGAATTGTCTCACCTAAGAATTTCTTATATGGTCTTGCATCGATGATTACTGCTGCATTTTTTGCCACTGCGCTATCTACTACTGGTGTTCCTACTTCAATGTAGTTTAATTTCTTCCATTCTGGTTCACCAGCTTGGTATAGTTTTACATTTGTGAAGCCTTTTGCTTTTAGAAGTCCTGCTACGATTGGACTCTTCTCGCATGCCCATCCTCCGCAGTATACGATTATCTCTTTATCTTTTGCTACTTTATCAAGTTGTCCTACATATTTATCAAATTCTGTATCTGGAATATTAAGGCTTGATGGAATTGTTGAACCTGCGTATTTCTTCGCTGGTCTTGCGTCTATAAGCAATGCTTTTGCACCTGTTCTTGTTCCATCCGCAACTTTAGCTTTTGTGTAAGCATAGTCTACTACTTCTAGTTTATTCTTCGCTATAAGTTCTGCTACCTTTGGTGTAGCTACCCCTTTAGCTGCCTCTGGTGTACCACTACTAGCACATCCACTAAACATCAATACCGCTGTTAGTGCTATCGCACTCACTAGTCCTCTTCTCATTCTATCTCCTTAAAAATGTGTGTATAAAGGGAGTTTTTCAACTCCCAATTTTTAATGTTCACCGTTATCGTCTAAGTTAAACAACTTTTCTGCTACATAAAATAAAAATAGAGTTATACCAATACCACCAAAACCAATAGCAAACTCTGTTGCTGATGGAAAATACTCTACAAATGTTGGAGGCAACTGATACTCACTTCTTTTTAACATATCCATAGGATAGATTAATGTATCGTGTACAAGGTCATATCTCATGAAGAAGATACCTACCATCCCTGTAAGTGATGCATAAACCATCGGCTTAATTGCTTCGGCATTACTAAATAGTATAATAAAAAATGGAATAAGCATTCCTAAAAGCACTTCACCAAAGATAAATGTTGGACTTTGGATAACATGAAAAATAGTTTCAGCACGCTCAGGCATATCTCCATAAAGTGCTGTAATAATCTTCCATGCTTCAAAGAAAATAAGTACACCTAAAAGCATACCCAAAATCTTATTAAGTTTTTTCAACATTGGAATAACATGTGAAGGATAATTATTTCTATACTTAAATCCATAAATCAAATATATAAGATAACATCCTGTAATCATCGCTGAGAGGATGAAATATACTGGATAAAATACACCATTTGCAGATGGACGTGAAATCAAAAATCCAAAAACAGCACCTAAGTTTGAATGCGCTGCAAGACCTGCTAAAAGACCGCCTATACCAAAAATTTTAGACCATTTATGGTTTACTTTAACAGTCAAAAAGAAAAATTCAAACATAATAAACACTAGATAAATACCATATAAAGTACCCATCCACCAAATTGCAGAAGTAAGTCCTGGCGTAAGTACGTTATATATAAGCATTCTCACTGGATGCCCAACTTCAAGAGCGATAACTGCAAAGCCTGAAAGAAGCGTTATAATTGCTCCTGCAATCGCACGTTTACCGATTTGTTGAAACTCTTTGATACCAAACACATGTCCGATAGAAGAGATTATACAAAGACCTGTTGAACTTACAACAAAGAAAACATACATAGAAATCAATAGTCCCCAAGGATGTTGTCTTGTTACATTAAATGCATGATGTCCATGTAAGAAAAAGTAAACTGCTCCTCCAACAAAAGCACCAAGCAATAAAACAGTAATCACTGCCACCAAAAGATTTAATGGAGTTTTTTGAAAAGTTATCAAATTTTTAATAGAAAATTCATTCATAGTGACTCACCTCTAAATTAGATAGAAAAGTTTTGGCTTTGTACCAAGACTCTCTTTTACTTGCTTGTATTCTCTTTTTGAGAGTACCTGAGAAATTTCACTGTTTGGATCATCTAAATCTCCAAAAATTCTCACTTTTGTTGGACAAGTTGCTTGACAAGCTGTTGTACTTTCACCTCTTGCTATTCTTGTATCTGCACAAAAATTACACTTATCAACCGTTGTAGTTCTATCATCCACATATCTTGCATCGTAAGGACATGCATTGATACAATATGTACATAAGATACATTGTTCTGGATTTACCCTTACTACCCCATTTTGGTCATAATACGTCGCATTTGTAGGACACACTAGTTGGCAAGGAGCATTATCACAATGTTGGCATTGTGAAGGATGGAAAACAGAAGAAGCGATAGACAGATTTGGCCATTCTCCTTCTATCTCTTTTACTCCAACCCAAATTCTATAGTGGTCTTTGTTCAAAAGAATGCTGTTTTCTTGTTTACAAGCACTCTCACAGGCTCTACAATTAATACAGTTTTTATAATCTAATGCCATTCCATAACGTGCCATTATCAAACCTTTCTAATTTCTACAATTGTTTCATGAAGACATGATGCTCCATGCATTGGCTCAATGATATCTTCTAAGATATTTGCATCATTTCCACCATTGTTATGAGCTAGAGATAGCTCTTGTGAAGCATTTCCAAAACCGTGAATAAAGAAAAGTGTATCTTTACCTATCTTCTCTGTTGGATATGCTCTGATAGTTGTCTTCCCAACTTTACTCGTAACTTCTATAAGATCTCCAAACTTGATACCTCTTTCAACTGCAACTCTTTTGTTAATCCAAGCATAGTTTGTTGGAACTAAATTTAAAAGTAATTTGTTATTTGAAGAACCAGATTGGGTAAATTGTGCATGGCGACCTGTAATAAAGTTAAATTTGCCATCTGGAATAACCTTATAATCTTCATCTTTCCAAGCTGGCATAGCATCTATACCTCTTGTGGTTAAAGAGTCAATTTTACATTCAATTTTTCCTGATGGAGTGTTGAATTTTCCATTTCGCACACTATAATACTTCTTGTTTTCTGGATAGTAAACATAATCATTCACACCAACTTTTTTGAAATATTTGTCCATATCTGGATAAAAAACACCTTTCTCATGAAGTATATCAGCAGCACCCTCATATTTTGAAACAGCATGATGATTTAGCTCTTCTTGCGTTTCATGGAAAGCTTTTGTCAAATCAAAATCTTCATAAACACTCTCTTCACCATCTTCTTCAATCGCCGCTTGTACTTCTTCATCATATTTTTTTGTTATTTCAAATAGTTGTTTAGATACTGTTTCGCTTAAGCCTTTCATGATCTCGATAACTGGTTTTGTCTCAAAAAGAGGTTCAACTACTTTATTTCTTTGTACAACTGCTGGCTCAATGCCCCCAAAAGCTTTTACTGGGTCTGTTCTTTCCAAATATGTACACTCTGGTAAAACAACATCACTAAGCATTACCGTATCACTAGGCATAGTATCGATAGTTACAACCAAGTCTAATTTTTTCAAAAATTCTGCTGTTTTTTGAGAATTTGGCATATTTGACATAGGATTATGTTTATAGTTAAAAAGCGCTCTTATAGGATAAGGAGCACGACCTTCTAAAACCATGTTTCTAAACCCAACCCATGTACCACTTCCACCAACAACAGCTGCTTCGTCTTTATCTATTCTTGATTTTGCTTGATCATAAATCGGTCCTGGAACATCATGTCCAATAAGCGGTATATTGCCACCAAAAACGATACCACCTTTTACATCAACACCCCCACCAAGTGCACTAAAAATCGCTTGTGCACGTCTTAATTGGAAGTCATTTTTACTCCAAGTTGTACGTCGACCTTGATAGTATATAGACCTTGGTGCATGAGCCATAAATTCTCTTGCTACTGCATAAATTTCACTTGCAGGGATTCCAGTAATTTTCTCAGCCCATTCTGGTGTATACTCATTATCCAAAATATGGTTTTTATACTCTTCAAAGTTATTGAAACTATTTGCAACAAACTCTTTATTGTAAATCTCTTCTTTGATAGCTACATAGGTAAGTGCTAAAACAAATGCTAAGTCTGTTCCTACTTTTATACCAAGCCATTTATCACTTTTCGCAGCTGTATGCGTAAAACGGGGGTCAACAACAACAAGCTTTGCTCCACGTCCCATAGTTCTTTTGAAAAAATCCATTGTATCAGGAGTTACGATAGCTTCAGCACGATTTGCTCCAGCCATAACAACATAATCAGCATTTTCTAAATCTGCTTGACCATATCCACCGATAGTAAGAGCATAACCAGAAACTGTTGTTGCTAAACAAAGACTGGCATGATTTAAAAAGTGAGAAGAACCAAAACCTGTAAAAAAGTTTTTAAATGTATGTTCACCCATACCTTCACCAGCACAAAATGCAACAGTTGAACGGTTATCTTCTTCTTCATCAAGTATTTTTGCTAGTTTATCACCTATATATTTATATGCTTCTTCCCAGCTTACTCTTTTAAATTTTCCGCTTCCTTTTTCACCATCTCTTATAAGTGGATACTTCAATCTATCTGGGTCATATAACGCTTGAACACCAGCATTTCCTCTTGGACAGAGCATATTTCTTGATTTTGGAAAATACGGATTTGGATCTAATTTTGTCACAATACCATTCTCTACATATGCAAAAGCTGCGCATTTGTTAACACACATCTCACATAATGTAGCAACTTTCTTCACTCCAGTTTCGCCTGCTGCACTTGCTTTTGCTTTCGCACTTGCAAAAATCTCTGATGGACTCATAGCATATCCACCAGCTATCGTTAGAGCAACACTGCCTTGAAGAAATCTCCTTCTTGAGACCTCAACTTTCATCGCTTCTCCTTATTATTTTTAAGCTTTAAGTTTATAAAGGATTCAATCCTTATAAACACTATTTTGTACTATCTATTGTAAAGCTAATTTCTTATAAAAAACTTAGAAATAACGATTTAAGGAGCTTAAAAGTGACGTAAAAATTATAAAAACGCCTATTTTCGGGAAGTTTGATTTTATAAAAAATATAAAAAAAACTTTCAAAAACAATATCAAAAGTTCATATTTTTTTACTTTTTTTTCAATTTTTTTTACTTTTGTAACAAATAAATAACTTTTTAGGAGGATTTTGGCTTTAAGGTTACTAAGAAAAATAAGTAATTTTTATCTAAGTATGAAAATTTCTCCTTATATTTAAGCTTATAAATTGTTATAAATAGGGAGTTTATTATAATATAATTTAAAATTTCTAATAATTTAAAATTATTATGTAAAAAATATTTTACTTTTTTATGATTATTGTTTGCTTTTTATATAAATAACTTCAAATTCAAGATACTCTAAAGGATAGTTTTTGATCAATTTTTTTGTTTGAGAGAGATTTAACTGTCTCTTTCCACCACTAACACCACTCTTTTTGATATAGCGAAATTTTGAGAGATTATCTTCAAAAAATAGTTTATATGCCTCTACATGGTACTCTATATCATAGTATGTTTGAACTGTCTTTATAATCTCTTCACTACTGGGTAAAAAGCTTTGCAAATTTGTCAATTTGTAAATACTCTTGAAAGTATTTGCAGTAAAAAGAGAAAAAAGGATATTTTCAGAAGTATCTTTGCAAAGTTTCATAAGCGAATTCAAATCTTTAGACCATTGCAATGCTGACGAAGAAATTATAAGGTCAAAGTTATTTTTAAGTCTAAGCTCTTCATATAGTTTTGATGATTCAAAACTTTCATTTATAATGGATATATGAGTTCCTTTTGGATGTAATTCACACATTCCTTTAGCACTATCTACACCAACAAAATTTTTACATGTAAAGGGAAGATTTTTGTAAATCGCACCACTGCCACACCCTAAATCAAGTATATTTTGTGGTTGATTATCTATCATATTTACTAATTTTTTAGCAACTTCTCTTTGTATGAGGTTATGACTTTCATAACTAAACGCATATCTCGAAAACTCTTTTATATGTTCCAAATCAGGCTCTTGTATTGGGTTTTTTAACTCTTTTTTAATATTTTTAGATATAATGCACCGATTATACAATTACATCATTTAAAAGGACATTTAATATGACCGGAATTTTATTGGTCTCACAATTCATTTTAGCAATCGTTTTGACTATTGCTGTTTTACTACAAAAAAGCTCTTCTATCGGACTTGGCGCATACAGTGGTAGTAATGAATCTTTATTTGGCGCAAAGGGTCCAGCTGGATTTATGGCGAAGTTTACTTTTGTTGTAGGTATCGTTTTTATAGCAAACACTATCGCTCTTGGATATTTTTACAATCAAGATAAAAAAGTTTCTCTTGCAGAAGATATCAAAATAGAAAAAAGTGTTGTTCCTGCAACACCTGAGGAACCAGCAGCACCTGCGGCACCAAAAGAAAATTAAGAAAATATGAAATTTATTGCTCTACTATTTTTAAGCTTTTTAAGTTTGTGGGCAGATGCCCACATCTTCGTTTATCATCGCTTTAACGATAGTAGACACCCAAGTACAAACACTACAAATGAAGAACTTCGTGCTAACTTTGAGTTTTTTAAAAGCAATGGCTACAAAGTCGTACCGCTTCATTTGTTAGTTGAAACTATAAAACAAAAAAAAGAGGTTCCCGATAATTGGGTTGTTTTAACCATAGATGATAATTACAAAAGTTTCTATGAAAACGGACTTCCTATCTTCAAAGAGTATGGATATCCATTTTCTCTTTTTGTCTTTGTAGAAGGAACTCATAAAAGATATCCAGACTATACCTCATGGGAAGATTTAAAAGAGATTGCAAAATATGGTGCAATTGAGTTTCACTCTTATGGTCATAAACATCTTCAAAAGTTAAGCAATGAAGAGATTATAAAAGATTTTGATAAGGGAATGCAACTCATTCAAAAGCATTTAGAGATAAAACCTCGCTATTTTTCATATCCTTATGGAGAGTATACAAGTCGTGTAAAAAAACTCTGCGAAGAGTATGGATTTGAAGCTATCATCAACCAAAATATGGGCGCAGTAAGTGAGCAAAGTGATGTTTTTGATTTGGATAGAACAGCACTTGTTGGAAAAAGTGATTTGAACTCGGTTTTAAAATATGATTTTCTGGATGCAACTTGGGAAAAGCCTCAGGAGTACCCAGAAGATAAGATTATCCACTCTATTTCACTCAAAACAAAAGAGAAAAATGCAAAACATGCTAAAGTTTATGTTAGTGGATATGGTTGGGAGAATTTTAAGTTGCAAGATGGCTTACTAGAAGCTAACTTAAACAAAGCCTTGAAATTTCCTCGTTCAAGAATAATTATCAATGTTGATAACAAAATATCAAGTAAATTACTAATAAAGGATTCTTATGGAACTAAATAATATATATGCTACTCAAAAAGAGCACATAGATAAAAGTCTTGCTGCACTTAAAAAAGATTTTACCACGATTAGAAGTGGGGCTGTTTCTGTTTCTATCTTAGATGGTATCAAAGTAAGTTACTATGGAACTCCAACGGCACTCAATCAAGTAGCAACTGTTTTGGCAAATGATGCAACTACTATCACGATAACTCCTTGGGAGAGAAATCTAGTAAGAGATATAGAACATGCTATCAGTGCTGCAAATATAGGCGTAAACCCAAATAACGATGGAGAATGCATCAAACTTTTTTTCCCTCCTATGACAGTTGATCAAAGAAAAGAGAATGCAAAACAAGCAAAAAGTATGGGTGAAAAAACTAAAGTTGCTATAAGAAACATTAGAAAAGAAGCAAATGACAAAATCAAAAAACTAGAAAAAGATAAAGCCATCAGTGAAGATGAATCAAAAAAAGCACATGACGAAGTTCAAAAGATAACTGATGCTGGTATCACTTCTGTTGATGAGATGGTAAAAGTTAAAGAAGCTGAACTTTTAAAAGTATAAGAGGTCTCATGAATCTAAAAAATATATATATCGACGCTGGTGCTTATCTTCAAGGACATTTTTTGTTAAGTAGTGGTAAACACTCAGAGTTTTATCTGCAAAGTGCAAAAGTTTTAGAAGACCCTAAAGTTGCTGAAGAGTTGGCAAAAAACTTAGCAAAAATTATACAAGAGTATGGTTTAAAAGTAGATACTGTTTGTTCTCCTGCACTTGGTGGTGTTCTTGCTGGATATGAACTTGCTCGTGCTCTTGGCGTAAGATTTATTTTTGCTGAGAGAGTTGCTGGAGAGATGACAATCAGACGTGGTTTTGAGGTCAAAGCTGGCGAAAATGTTTTGATGTGTGAAGACATCATAACAACTGGAGGTTCAGTTCTTGAAGCATCTCGTGAAGTCCAAAAACAAGGCGGTGTTGTAGTAGGTTTTGCTGCACTTGCCAACAGGGGATTTTGCAAAAGAGTAGGTGGAGATTTGGAAACACAACCTACCTGTAAATTGCCAAATGATGTTCCATTTTTTGCTTTAGGAGATTTTGAATTTGATGTTTATGACGCAGATGAGTGTCCTTTGTGTAAAAATGGAAGTGTTGCATATAAACCAGGCAGCAGAGGAAACTAATACATGTCAAGATGGAGAGATGTAAAACAAGGAAGGAAAAATGAAACAGTTCCAAAAGAAAAATCCCTTCCAGATTTTACAATTTCTCCTATATTAGATAGATTTAAAGCTTTTATCACCGATACTTTTATGATCTTGATGCCTATTATGTATTTTGTTTTTTACATCATTATGGGTTCTCGTGAAGAGTTTGCAGAACATATGCTACAAGGCTGGTTTTATATCTTCATTCCTCATTTTCTCATAGTTATACTCTTTTACATGTACAAAGGTCAAACACCTGGCTATAAACAATATGGCATCAAAATAGTAACGAGTACTTTAGAAAAACCTACATTTTTACAGCTTAGTTTACGTTATATCCTTTTTGGGCTCTCTTTTTTCTTCCCAGCAGGACTGCTTTTTTGCTTTATGCGAAAAGATAAAAAAAACATGCATGATATCCTCTCTGGTACCATTCCTATACACATAGAAAAATGATATTTTTCAATATCTCCGCTTTTTTTTATTTTTATTTTTCTATCGTTGGAGTGTATGTTATCTTTATGCCTAAAATTTTACAGATGATAGGATATTCTCCTTTACAAATCGGTGCTATATTTGCGATGGCTCCTCTTATGCGTTTTTTAATCCCTTTTATCTTTTTAAAGTACATAGAACTTTCCAAAAAAGTTTTTCACCTCGCTCTTATAACGCTTATTTTTGCTGCTTTTTCATTTTTTATCTCGATTGAAAATTTTTATTTTTTTGCTTTGAGCAATCTCTTTTTAGGCGCATCTTTAGGGCTTATACTCCCTTATGTAGAGACATATGCTATGGAATATCTCAAAAAAGAGAGATTTGGGAAATCAAGACTTTATGGTTCTATTGGTTTTATGCTCATTGGAATCGTTTTAGCAAGAGAGCTAAAAGATGATTATCTTGTGGGATTATACTACTTTATAGTTGCTGTGGTTATAACCACTGTCTTTGGATTTTTAGTAACTTACAAAAACCAAGACTACACCAACACAACCAATACCAGCGAAAAGTTCACTCTCTCAAAAGCGACTTATATCTGGATAAGTCTTTTTTTTATGCAAATCAGCTTTGGAGCTTTTTATAACTTTTTTACTATATATGAGACAAATCATGGAATTAGTTTAGAGATGACTAGTTATCTTTGGGCATTTGGTGTTATATGTGAAATTTTATTTTTCTATTTTCAAGCACCACTTTTAAAATTTGATTTACTAAAAATTTTGCAATTTTCTGTTTTGTTGGTAGTCATTAGATGGCTTCTTTTATTTTTATTTCCAAGCTCGATTTATATCTCTTTTTTCTCTCAGTCATTTCATGCTATCACTTTTGCCTTGCATCATACAGCAGCCATTAGTCTGCTTTATAACATCTATCAAAATCGAAAATTAGCAGCTCAGTTTTACTATGGTTTTTCATTTGGTTTAGGAGGGTTCATCGGAGCCATACTGGCTGGGTATTTTTACGGTCCTTACCTTTATCTTTATGCTTCAGGTATGGCCCTGCTCTCTTTTATAGCTTTGATAAAAAATGACTACTGCGCTAAAACAAAATTGTTAAAATAGATAGCATCTATCTTATGCCCATACTCATTGTATATGAGATTTTGTAACTCTTTTTTAAAGTTCTCTTTTCCATCTGGTGTTATCATAATGTCACTATCTAAAGAGGAAGCAAATTTCAAAATAGTATCTCTAATTCGAGGCATGTTTTTTAAGATGGCTTCTTTTTGGTCTTCATCAGCCATACGAAAAGTCATATCAGCTTTCATATAGCGGTATTTGCCTGAACGCATGTTGATTAAAATCTTATCCAACCCAACTTCAAGAGCATCTGTACTTCTTATGCTCCCTTTTGCTCCACTGCTTACTACTTTACCAAATGCACCATAATTTGTTGAAGTTTTGCTATTGTCTAAGAAAAACAACCCTACTATAAGATAGATAATAGCAACAACCAAGATAACTATAAAAGATATTTTTAAAACTTTTTTTAAAAAATCCACATTCTCTCCTTCAAAAATGAAGTATACACTATTTTACTTTTTAGACCAAATTTTTATGTCTAAATTTAGTATTTTCACGACTTCTACTACCAAGCTAATAGTTTGAAAATAAAGCTTTATTTCATCAAAACTATCGACTTTTTTATAGATACGAGGCTCAAATGAAGAGCTTGTTTTGTGAACTGCTAAATAGATTTTTGAACCACTAAAACTTAAAGAGATGTCCTCTTTAATCAGTTTTTTTAACTCTAAGATATTTTGCATTAAAGAGTGAGAGAGGATATATCTAGCTTCTATCTGATCGCTTCCATAAACAACAAATTCTCTCTCAAACTCTGGATTATCTAGCTTGATCAACTCTCCATGCCCACTTAAGGATTGAAAAAAATGTGAAAACCCTCCTATCAATCTTTCCGATTTATCTGGCATCACAATCGTTCTTCCTTTAAAATGTTTATTAAAATCGGCTATAAAAAGCAAACCTTTAAAAACATTTACATAATAAGTCTGTCCTTTTGAACTCTTCTTTTTCTTTTGCGTATGAAGCTCACTGAACTTTATAGAGACTCCATCAATCTCTCCTTTGATTAAATCATCTCCATTAAATTTATCGATAGAAGATGGAAAGAGAAAACTACTATCATACTCTAGCCTTGAGATTGAACTATCTTTGGAGTAAAAAAGTTTTGGGCTAACGAAAGAGACAAGTTTTTGTATAACTTCATCTTTAAAACTTCTTTGAAAAGTTTTCACTTGATAAGAGTAAACGAGCATAAAAATTCCAACAGGTACTGCAAGAAGAACAAACAAAGAATTTAAATCTACCATATATTCTTTTAGGAAAAGAAAAGCAACTATACTCAAAATGAAAAGAGAAATTCCCAAAGTTCTTAAAAAAGAGGAGATTTTCAATCTCTCCTCTTCTAAATAACCTATATGAGGATAAATTTGTTCATAAAAAAAATCTTGTAATTCAGAGAGTTTTTTCATCTTTTTACTACCTTTAGAAGTAAAATTTTGAAATGATTTAAACTATTTTCTTCCAAAAAGCTCTCTTACATTTGGATTTTTTCTCTCACTCTCATCGATGAGAAAAACACTTTTCCTCTCATAGTTTAAGAAGTTAGCCAAGATATTTGTAGGAACCATTTCTATGGCATTGTTATAATCAGTCACAGCTTGATTATAAGCACGTCTTGCTGCGCTTAATTGTTCTTCTATCTCATTTAAAGAGCGTTGTAGATGCATTGTATTTTCATTTGCCTTCAAATCTGGATAATCCTCTAAAGCGACCATAATCGAACCTAGAAGGGAGCTAAACTTGCTATCTAATTTTGCCATCTCATTTGGGTCAACATCTGGCTTCATAGCACGAGAACGAAGTGCTGTTATCTCTTCGAGAGTTTCTCTCTCATGACTCATTGCTTCTTGAACAGTCGCAACCAAAGAGGGAATTAAATCAAATCTTTTCTTTAGTAAAGTATCTACTGAACCAAAAATGTTTTCAACTTGATTTTTACGAGAAACCAAAAAGTTGTATAAAAGTGCGACAAGAACGACAACAATACCTAAACCTATAAGAAAAGATTGCATGAGAAACTCCGTTGAATTTAGTTTAGAAATTTTAACATAATAAAACAGAAGTTTGAAGATTTTTGGTGGAGAGTTACTATTTGTTTACTAAAAAG
>DLUF01000041.1 GCA_002742765.1 Sulfurospirillum sp. UBA12182
TAGATTTTCTTTCTTTAAAAAAACTTGCGCTCCTACTTCATCACTCAAAGCTGGGGCATACGCAAAAGTTGTTTTATTTACGATTTGGCTTACTCTTCTTTTTGCTTGAACTACATCACTTAGTGCTATCATCTTAATGTCCCCTTTTTTAAGAACAAAGTCTTTAAAAAATTTTTATCACTAAAGCTAACTCTTGGAGTAGATTTTATCTTCATGAAAACAACCTTTGATGTTCTATTTTTGTGCATTTATTTTGTACTCCAATCATTCCAGCTTCTATCGCCTTTTTTATAGCTGCATCATTTACTATGCCAAGCTGTAACCAAAAGTACTTTACATCTCCTCTTTTCATCGCTTCTTCAACCAAAGTATCTGCGATTTCAGGTTTTCTAAACATATCTACCATATCAACTCTATCTGGAACTTCAGATAAACTTCTATATACTTTTTCACCTAAAATCATCTCTTCTTTAGGATAAATAGGAATTATCTTATAGCCTTTTGAAAGTAGATATCTTGCTACCATATTGCTAGCTTTTGTCTCATCAGGAGAGAGTCCTATGATGGCTATGCTCTTGCAATCTTCAAAAATTTTTCTAATAATCTTGGCATCATTTGTATTTATTGTTGGCATCGGACATTCCATATTTTCTCCTTATAATTTTTAAAAGTTCTTATCATATCACAAGCGAGTTTAAATTCTCTTTTTGAGTATCGCTCCAGCTTCTACATGTAAAGTGTGTGGGAATTGGTCAAAAAGAATAAAATCTTCAATCTCATAGTCTTCCAAAAACTCTATATCACGTTTGAGTGTTTGTGGATTGCATGATATATAGATAATAGTATCAAACCTTTTTAAAAATGTGAGGCTTTTTTCATCTATACCTGCACGAGGAGGATCAACAAAAACATGAGAGAAATCATAAGAATCCAAATCTATCCCTTTTAAACGGTTAAATTCTCTCTCTTTATCAAGGGCACTTGTAAGCTCCTCCGCACTCATGCGTAAAAATTCTATATTTTCAATCCCATTGAGTTCACAACTTTTTAAAGCTGATGCGATAGAAGATTTTGATATCTCAGTTGCTAAAACTCTACGAAATTTTTTACTCAGTGGTAGTGTAAAATTTCCATGCCCACAATAAAGCTCCAGCAAATCTTTTGCATCTTCTATGTGTTCAAGTACCCACTCTATCATCTGTGCATTCATAAAACTATTGGGTTGAGAAAACCCTCCCTCAATAATCTTATACTTGTATGTTTCATTGTTGATTTTTAAAGAGTCTATAACAAAATCTTCATTGATGACTTTTTTTACTTTTCTACTGCGTCCTATAAGACTAATTCCAAGCTTTTGAGCTACTATCTTCGCCTCTTCTTCCCAACTATCATCCAATGGTTTATGATACAAAAGACTTACTAAGCATTTTTGAGTAGAAGATAAAAATTCAACTGCAAATAACTTTCTCTTTAAAAGCTGATTTTGTTCAATCTCTTCTTTTAACAAAGGCATCAAATCGTAAATTTGCTTTACAACTTTTGGGCAATTCTCGATTTTTAAAGCACCTTTTCCATCTAATTTTCCCATAGCATAACTAAGGCTTTCTCCATCATGCCAAATCCGAAATTCAGCCCTATTTCTATAATGAGAATCAGTAGATTGTCTAAGAGAAAAATCCTTTACATGTAAGCTTTCAAACAACTCTTTGATAAGCTCTTTTTTTTGCTCTATTTGTTGGTCATAACTCAGATTAAAAAGCTTACAGCTCCCACACTCTCCAAAGTATCTACAATGCATCATATCCCTAAAATATAAAATAAAACGTGTATTATAGCATATGCTTATTTTTTCCATTTCAATTAAAAAATAATTTTACTTCGATATAATTTCCAAAATAACTATGAAAAGAGAATCCCATGCAAAATGCACTATTTGATGATTTGAAAAATCTAAAAACAAAAATGCAAGAAGATGAAAAAAAAGATAACCAAAAAAAAGAAGAAGCACTAAGAGCGCAAAAAGAAGAAAAGATTAAAACTGATTTTGAAAGCTTTATGAAGGCTTCAGGAATTAAAAAAATCTAAAATGAGCAACAAACCTTCTCGTATCGTTGAATTTTCAACACTCCCAGCAAAGTGTGCTTATATAGATCATCACACTATGAGAATGGAGTATAAATTTATCGAAGATTGCCCATATCTGTTAAACCAAAAACTTGTACAACAAGGTTGGAGAAGATTTGGTGAATACTACTCAAGACCTAATTGTGATGGCTGTGATAAATGTTTAAGCCTTCGCATCAAAGCAGATGAGTATAGATTCACTAAAAATGCAAAACGTACAATTCGTAAAAATGCAAATACAAAATTTCTCCTACAAAAGCCAACACTCACGAGAAACCATCTCAATCTTTATGAAAAATACCATCGTTATATGGAAGAAAAAAAAGGTTGGAAGCACTATGAACTCAGTCCAAATAGCTATCATGAACTTTATGTTAGTGGAGCTATGGACTTTGGGCAAGAAGTTTTATACTTCAGAGATGATAAATTAGTTGGGGTTGATTTGATAGATTTTTTAGCAGATGGAATCTCCTCTATCTACTTTTTTTATGACCCAGAGTATGCTCATCTGTCTTTGGGTAGATTTTCTATCTACCAACAAATCCTCATAGCGCAAATGCATAAACTCCCTTATGTATATCTAGGATATTATGTTAAAGAGTGTGATAGTTTAAAATATAAGGCTGATTATAAACCTTTTGAAATCCTCCAAGGAAACCCATCTTTAAACGAATTTCCTCTTTGGAGAGAAGAGTTATAAACCTTGTCTAAAAAGTAACAATGGCTTCGTAGCTTTCAAAAACATCTTCGTAGTAAAGCTTCCAAAAATTTTACTTCGCAAACGATTGTGACTATACGCTCCCATAGCGATGATATCTATATCGTTCTCTTGTGCAAAATCTAACAGAGCTTCTATACTATCTCCTTGAAGAGATTTTGTATGTACTTCTAGGTTTTCTTCATCAAAAAACTTTTTTGCTTCTAACAAAAGTTTTGCAGAACTTGCTACATCAGTGTTTACATTGGCTATAAAACGCTTTACATGTGGCAAAAGAGGATTTTTGCTAATCCCTTTGAGGGCTTTTTCTGCAAAATTGCTTCCATCATATGCTATAAGAACTGACTTGATAGGCTTAAAATCATCATTGACAAGAAGTATAGGAATGTTAAGATTGCGTATTAGTTCTTCAACATTACTTCCTATCGCATTATGGTCTTCTCCTCGAAGTCCGATTATCGCTGTTTGCAAACTAGAAGCCAACTCTTCTAATATCTCTTCTAATGCTCCATGACGGTGCAAGGTTTCGCACTTTTGTACACCATGTTCTTTAGCATACGCTTCAAACTCTTTTAAAACAGCTCTCCCTTTTGCTATAAGTTTTTTGCTCTCATCCATCTCTTCGCTTACAAGCTCTTCAAGCAAGTTATCTCTTGCTCCCAGTGCTAAATTTCCAGAGAGATCAAGCTTTGAAGGAGTATGGGTGTGTTCTACTACATGTAAAAGAACAAGTGGCAAATCTAGCTCTTTGGAGAGAAAAATACCATAATCACAAACTGCACGTGATAGCTTTGAGCCATCAAGACAAACCAATATCTTTTTTTCCATCCTAGTGTCCTCCCATAACTTTTTCTATCATCTCAGGTTTATCATGAATCCCAAATCTATCGATGATAGTCAAGCTTGCTTGATTTTGCCCGATAATTTCCACCTCACAACCCTCACGTCTTAGCTTGATGACTGCTTTATCAAGAGCATAAACAGCTGATATGTCCCAAAAATGAGCCCTTGTTAAGTCGATGATAACTTTATCTAAAACCTCTTTAAAATCAAACTGAGCATAAAATTTATCGGCACTATTGAAAAAAACTTGTCCTACAAATTTGTATGTTTTCACTGTTCTATCATCATTGTAAACACTCTCACAATACATAAAATGAGAAATTTTATTTGCAAAAAAGAGTGAAGCTAAAAGAACTCCTGAGAAAACACCATGAGCGAGGTTGTGTGTATACACTGTAACTACTACCGTTGTTAGCATCACAAGATTAGTTGAAAGTGGCAAAGTTTTAAGCTTTTTAACACTCCCCCAATCAAAAGTACCGATAGAAACCATTATCATCACAGCCACAAGTGCTGCCATAGGGATAACCACTAAGATATCTGAGAGAAAAAGAACCATAAGTAAAAGGAAAATACCCGCACAAAGCGTTGAAAGCCTTGTTCTTCCACCTGATTTTATGTTGATGACTGATTGTCCTATCATCGCACAACCAGCCATACCACCCATAAAACCTGAAGCGATATTTGCGATACCCTGTCCTCTGCACTCTACATTTTTATCACTTGAGGTATCGGTTAAATCATCAACTATCGTTGCGGTCATAAGTGATTCTAAAAGTCCAACTATCGCCAAAGAGATAGAGTAAGGAAGGATTATCATCAAAGTCTCAAAATTTAAAGGGATATTTGGCAATAAAAACATCGGTAGTGTATCTGGAAGTGCGCCCATGTCTCCAACTGTTCTCACATCGATTCCTAAAAAATAAACAAGAAGTGTCAATGAAATGATAGTCACAAGAGGAGATGGAACAAGCTTTCCTATCTTTGGGATATAAGGAAAAAGGTAGATGATACCAAGTCCACCAAGAGTAAGTGCATAAACATGCCAAGTTACATTTATAAGTTCTGGAAGTTGCGCCATAAAGATAAGAATTGCCAAAGCATTCACAAAGCCAACAACAACAGCACGAGGTACAAAACTCATAAAACGACCAAGTTTGAGATATCCTGCAACTATCTGTAAAACACCTGTTAAAAGAGTGGCAGCAAGTAGGTAATCTAACCCATACTCTTTTACTAAAGTCACCATTACTAGAGCCATCGCTCCTGTGGCAGCACTTATCATACCAGGTCTTCCACCCACAAAGGCTATAACCACTGCGATACAAAAAGAGGCATAAAGTCCCACTTTTGGGTCAACTCCAGCGATGATAGAAAATGCAATCGCTTCAGGGATAAGCGCTAAAGCCACAACAAGTCCTGCTAGAATGTCATTTTTTATATTACTAAACCATTCATCTTTTTTAAAATATTTTTTGAGCATTTCAACCTTTACATGTAAAAAGGTAAAAGTATATCTAAATAGAGTTAAGAGAGACCTAAGTACTGAAAAATAGGTTTAAAAAAGAGAGTTAATAGAAAAAAAATTGTAATAAAATCGTAGCCAATTTACTCTATACTTTTGACATAAATATAAGGAGATGAAATGTCAAAAGTTCTATTTGTTTGTGTTCATAACAGTGCTAGAAGTCAAATGGCAGAAGAGTTGCTACGCAAATATGGTGAGGGCAGTTTTGTAGTTGAAAGTGCTGGATTAGAGCCTGGTGTGTTAAACCCACTTGCAATCGAAGTTTTAAAAGAAGAAGGCATAGATATAAGTGACAAAAAACCCCAATCAGTTTTTGAACTTTTTAAAACAGGTCATCTTTATCGCTATGTTATCACTGTTTGCGATGAAAGCAAAGCACAAAATTGTCCTATATTTCCTGGTCAAACAAGTAGAATCCATTGGAGTTTTGAAGACCCTAGTAGTTTTGAAGGCTCATGGGAAGAGAAGTTAGAAAAAACTAGAGTCGTTAAAGAAAAGATAAAAGAAAAAGTTTTAGAATTTATAAAAAACCACTCTAAATAACCGCTTCAATCTCAGCAACACTCAAAACTCTTCCGCTGCTTTTTACAACCCCATCAATCGCTAATGCTGGGGTTGAAGTGACACCGTACTCCATGATTTTGACTATGTCCTCTACTTTTTCGATTTGCGCAAAAATACCTTTTTTTGCAACTGCTTTTTGTGTCACTTCAAAGAGTGCTTTACACTTTGTACACCCTGTTCCTAGTATCTCTATCTTCATTTTTGACTCCTTTTTGCTCTATACTCCTCTAAAAACTCTTTTGCATTGTCACCTCTTAAAAAATCCGCCGTTTTTAAAAGCCCATCACTCAGGTATTTTGCATTATAACCATTGAGAGTGAGAAACATGCGAGCCATGTTTGAACGGTCATTATGAGGGCACGCTGTGATGATAAGCTTATCTTTTGGCAGTTCATTTAGTCTCTTTGGTAATTCGTTCAAAGGGATGTTGATAGAAGTACCTATATGCCAAGCCTCATACTCATCAGGAAAACGGATATCTACTAAGATAGCTTCACCCTCCTCTAACATCACAAGCATATCTGGGGTTCGTATCTTCATATTTGATCGCTCTTCATAATCAAAAGCTCCCAAATACTCCTCAAAACTTACTTTTTTTAGCTCATCAGCGTTTGCAAAGCCAACTATCAAACATATCGCCATTAAAATTTTTTTCATTCTCTTTTTCTCCTTATAAAATCGCGTTAAAAACATAACCAACGAGCAATATCCCAAAACCGACAATCCCAAAAAACAGTGCTATAAGCTTTACATGTAAGATGCGTTTGAGTATCATCGCCTCTGGCAAAGACAAAGCAGTCACTGCCATCATAAAGCTAAGCGCACTTCCTAGAAGCATCCCTTTGCTTGTTAAAACTTCCACCAAAGGCATCACTCCTGCGGCACTTGAGTACATAGGAATACCCATCAAAACTGCAAGTGGTACGGTGTACCAAGCATCTCCACCTGCATACTCAGCTATGAAATCAGCTGGGATATAGCCATGGATAAAAGCCCCGATGCTCACACCTATAAGCACATAGAGATAAATCTTTTTGAAAATATCTATGGTATAAACCCACGCATCACTTACTCTTTGGCTTACATGTAAAGATATTTGCACATCTTCAAGTTCTCCCTCTATCGATTTTACAGGGATTAGAACGTATTTTTCTAAGCCTTTTATCTTGCCTATCACAAATCCACCTATTATCGCCACTAACAGTCCAAACCCTATGTATAAAGCCGTTATCTTCCAGCCAAAAAGTCCAAAGAGCATGGCTATAGCTATCTCATTGTTCAGAGGGGCTGAGATGAGAAAACTAAAAGTAATCCCCATAGGAATCCTAGCTTGCATGAAACCTAAAAACAAAGGTATCGCAGAGCAAGAACAAAATGGAGTGATGATGCCAAAAAGAGCTGCTAATACATTGCCACTAAACTCACTTTTGCCTTGCAAATATACTCTTACCTTTTCGGTGTTAAAGTAAGTACGCAAAAAACTCACTAAAAAGATGATAACGATAAGTAAAAAATAAATCTTAACAGTATCATAGATGAAAAAATGCAAAGCATCGCTCAATGCCCCCTTGGATAAACCCAAAAACTCATAGATGATATAATCAACACTATTAAGCCACATCTTAAAGCCCTAAAAGCGCTATAAATAAAACAGGAATAGTTACTACAACTCCCACTTTCATATACTCACCCCAACCTATCTTGACCCCTTTTTTTGCTAACACATGTAACCAAAGAAGTGTCGCAAGTGAGCCGATAGGAGTCATTTTAGGTCCTAGGTTTGAGCCTAGGATATTTGCATAAGCTAAGAAAGTATCGCCTGTTTTATCTATGGCTATATCCATGATCATGATAGTTGGCATGTTGTTCATCACCGCAGATAAAAATGCACTGATAAATCCTGTACCTATGACATATGCACTCTCTCCAAAAGGCTTGAGTGCCAAAAGAACTTCAGCGATACCATCAGTTAATCCAGCGTTTTTCAATCCATACACAACAACATAAAGCCCTATACTAAACCACACAACTTGCCAAGGAGCTGTTTTGATAGTTAGCCAAGGTTTTGTCGCCTTAAAGTAAGTTGCAACTGCTAAAAACACCAACGCTCCACCAAGGGCGAAAAGTGAAATCGGAAGATTATAAAAATCTCCTATAAAATAACTCACCATAAGTAAGCCAAGAAAAAACCAAGAGAGCTTAAACATCACTTCATTTTTGATAACACTTTGAGCCTCTGGGAGTTTATCGACTGCTACATGTAAAGGGATAGATTTTCTAAAATAGACAAATAAAACGACTATCGAAGCTAGAATCGAGAGTAGATTTGGCAAAAACATAGCTTTTGCGTACTCAAAAAATCCTATATTAAAGTAGTTTGCTGTTACTATATTTGTAAGATTTGAGATAACAAGCGGATTGGACGCGCTATCGCCTATGAACCCTCCTGCCATCAAAAAAGCAAAGATAGCAAGCTTGTCCATTTTGAGGTATTTCATCTTCGCAAGTACTATGGGAGTGAGGATGAGTGCGGCTCCATCATTGGCAAATATAGCTGATACAAAAGCACCTAAGAGCATCATATATACAAACATAAGCCTACCATCACCACGGCTTAGTTTTGCCATCTTTAT
>DLUF01000100.1 GCA_002742765.1 Sulfurospirillum sp. UBA12182
TTTTCTAATTTTAAAAATTTAGAGCCGATAAGATAAGAGAGTAAAGCCGAACAAAACATCGCCAAATATGAAATAACTATAACATCTATTACAGCATCATTAAAATCAAGTTTTCGTATCTGTACAAGAGCCAATGCTGGTAGTGAAAAATAGATAACAAAGTCAATCAAAGACTCTGAAATATCTTTTTTAAAGACTTTAAATCCGTATCCAAGTGCTACAAATAAAAATACAGGCATAATCTGAGCTATCATATAAAATCAACCTTTTTGTTTTTGCATATTTTGAGTTTTTTTAAAAATTGAGTTCTAGGAATTTTCACTGCCCCTAATGAGAGCAAATGAGATGTTGGCATCTGACAATCAATAAAATCAGCCTGAAATTCTATCATTTTTTGACACAAATACCAAAGTGCAACTTTAGAAGCATCGGTTTTTAAAGAAAACATAGATTCTCCACAAAAAATCGAGCCTACTTTGACGCCATAAAGTCCACCAACTAGCTCACCTTCAAAGTAACATTCAACGCTTTTGGCGATACCTCTTTCATGAAGTTTTATATATGCTTTTTGCATTCCCTCACTTATCCAAGTATCCTCTCTTACACTTTTACATGTAAAGATAACTTTTTCAAAATTTTCATTTGTTCTAATCTCAAATTTTTTGATGCTTCGAGATAGGGATTTACTGATTTTTAAATCTTTTGGATAGAGGATTGCTCGTGGATTTGGACTCCACCAAAGCAAGGGGTCTCCTTTGGAAAACCAAGGGAAAATACCGTTTTCATAAGCACTGATGAGTCTTAACTCACTTAAGTCTCCTCCCCAAGCAAGAAGTCCTTCGTCTAGGGCTTCTTCTGGGTTTGGGAAAGTGTAATCATCTTTAAGAAGTTTAGGTATTTGAACTTTCAAATTCAAAGCTCAATTTTTTCTGTTTACAATCAATTCTTACGATACCACCATTTTTCAAACGCCCAAAGAGTATCTCATCGCTTAGATTTGTTTTTACCTCATCATCGATAACTCTGCGCATAACTCTTGCTCCAAGCTCTTTAGAATAGCCTTTTTCACCTAGGTATTCTTTTGCTTTTTTGCTGGCTATGATTTTGATATTTTTCTCTTTTAATTGTGTTTCAAGCTCATCTAAAAGCTTTTGGACAACACTCAACATCACTTTTGAATCAAGAGGATTAAAGTGTACGATAGCATCTAAACGATTTCTAAATTCAGGAGCAAAAAATCCTTTGATAGCATTGTCGCTTTGATGTGTTTCATTTTTAGTAAACCCAACTTGGGCTGCCTCTTTTGTTCCTAGATTTGAGGTCATAATGATAATCACATTTCTAAAATCCGTTTTTATACCATCATTATCTGTCAATGTAGCACTATCAAAAACCTGCAACAAAATATTGAGCAAATCAGGATGTGCTTTTTCTATCTCATCTAAAAGTAAAACTGTATATGGATGTTTTTTGATAGCTTTTGTAAGCTGCCCACCCTCTTCATATCCAACATAACCAGGAGGCGCGCCGATAAGACGAGAGACAGTGTGCTTTTCCATATATTCACTCATATCATAACGTTCAAAATGCACTCCTAATTCACTTGCTAGACATTTTGCAACTTCTGTCTTTCCAACCCCAGTTGGTCCAGCAAACAAAAAAGCACCTATGGGGCTAGTAGGATTTCCAAGTCCTGCTCTAGCTCTTTTGATAGATTTGACTAAAACTTCTATCGCACTATCTTGTCCAAAGACTTTAGCCTTAAGATTTGTTTCCAAATCTTGCATCATTTGGGTTTCATCTGCGTTGACATGGCGATTTGGGATATTTGCCATAACTGCTAAGATGTTTTCGATATCGTTTACATGTACACTTCTTCTTTTTCTTTTTTGAAGCTGAAATGATGCTCCAACCTCGTCAATCAAGTCAATCGCCGAATCAGGTAAAAACTTGTCATTGATATATTTTTTAGCAAGTTCTACTGCTTTGAGTAAAACTTTTGAAGAGTATTTTACTTCATGGTGTGTTTCATAGTAAGCTTTTAAGCCTAAAAGTATCTTATAAGAATCTTCTACGCTAGGTTCGTTGATATCCAGTTTTGAAAAGCGACGGCTTAAGGCTTTGTCTTTATCAAAAAAGTTTCTAAACTCAGCATATGTTGTTGCTCCTATACACTTCAACTCGCCATTTGCCAAAGAAGGTTTTAAAAGATTTGATAAATCCATCGAACCACCACTTGTAGCGCCAGCTCCTACGATAGTATGGATTTCATCGATAAACAAAATCGCATTTTTCTCCTCTTTTAACTCAGTTAAAACTTCTTTTAATCTTTTTTCAAAATCTCCTCTATATTTTGCCCCACTAAGCAGTGAGCCTATATCAAGAGCATAGAGTTTTGCATTTTGAAGTATTTGAGGAGTTTCTTGATTTGCTATTTTAAGTGCTAAACCTTCTACGATAGCAGTCTTACCTACACCTGCTTCGCCAACTAACAAAGGATTGTTTTTCTTTCTTCTGCAAAGGATTTGCATAAGCCTTGCAACTTCTTCACTTCTTCCAATCAAAGGGTCAATCTTGCCATTTTTTGCAAGAGACAAGAGATTGATAGTGTATCTCTCAAGGGCACTTTTTTTGTCATTTTGATTTGTTTGTTCAAACTGTATCTCTTCAGATACAAGCTCTATGATATCTATCTTTTCTATGCCTTGTTGTTTTAAAAGCATAACACTATAAGCATGTTCTTCATCAAAAAGAGCCACAAGCATATCACTGAGTGTTGCTTCTGATTTGCCCGCACTCTTTACATGTAACATCATATTTTCTATAACTCTTGTTAAAGAGACTGTCTCAAATGGCTCAGCCTCTTTTGTATCGCTTAGTCTTTCAATGTTCTTTGTAAAATGCTCTAACAGTGCTGTTTTGAGTAACTCTATATCTGCACCTAGCTCTCCTAATATACTTTGAACATTTTTATTATGTAAGAGTGCAAAAAAGATATGCTCGATAGTTATGTATTCGTGTTTGTTCTCTTTTGCAAAAGTTATAGCATCTGCAAAAATCGAGTTTAATTCGGCTGAAATAGTCACCTACTCCTCCTCTACTATGGCTTTGAGTGGGAAGTTGTTCTGTTTTGCAAGGGCTTTCACTTGCATCGCTTTTGTTTCGGCTATCTCATAAGTGTAAATTCCACAAAGTCCCTTCCCTTCTTTGTGAACTTTCATCATAATCTCATAAGCTTCTTGTTCGTTTTTATGAAAAATCACCATAAGAACTTGGATAACAAACTCCATACTTGTATAATCATCATTTAAGAGTAAAACTCGATACATCTTCGGAGTTTTGAGAATGATACTCTCTTCTATCTCATACTCTATTTTTGGCATTATTGCTTCTTTAACTTGTCTATATCATTTTGGATGATATGGATAGGAACTTCACCGATATAGTATCTGTTTTCTGTATTTCCTTCATAAATATCGGTTAATTTTTGATAAACCCCATCTTTAAGCACTACTTTAAATGGTATCTTTAACTGTTCTGTATATTTGATGTCATCTAAAATCGTCTCAACGATGATTTTATTGCGAGGGTCATTTACGATAAAATAATAAGCATTATACTTTGAAGAAAAGTTATCAACGATGTACTCATTTGTAACTGTTTCAAAATGGCTTAACGCTACAATCATAACATCATCAGCATTTTTTAGTTGAAAATCCATAAGATTTGAAGCTTCATTTTTACAAGGCTGGCAAAATGTTCCAAAGATATCAAAGATAAGAATCTTTTTTGCATCATTAGCCAAAACAAATCCCTTTTCTGTTCTTGCTAATTCTATCTTACTACCCATAACGCTTTGTAACTCTATCTTTTCTCCAACTTTAAAACCTTTTGTTTCTTCTTTTTTTTGTACTACTTCTTCATTGCCGCAAGCACTCAGTAACAACGCTATTAATCCAGCTAAAATCAACTTTGTATATCGCATTTTTATCCTTTATTTGTATTGAAAATTTTTCATAGCACTCTGTGCTTCACGAGCTGCATCTTTTTGCTTTAGTGTCTCTCTTTTATCGTGAAGTTTTTTACCACGAGCAAGCGCGATTTGTACTTTTGCATAATTTTTTGCATTAAAGTAAAGGCTTAAAGCCACTATGGAAAGACCATCTTGAGCAACTTTTTGCTCTAACTTATCAATCTCTTTTAAATGCAAAAGAAGTTTTCTCTCTCTTCTTTCGTTTGGTTTATAATAAGGATTTGCTGTATCAAGATGAGAGATATGCGCACCAAAAAGAAACGCTTCCCCTTTGATGATTTTCACAAAAGAGTCTTTGAGGTTTACTCTTCCTCTTCTAACTGCTTTTACTTCACTTCCTGCTAAAACAATCCCTGCTTCAAATTTTTCTAAAATTTCATAATCAAAAAGTGCTTTTTTATTTCTTGCTATTGTTTCACCCATACTCTATCCATTTATTAACTTTTTATGTGAAAAAAACTACTACCACTACCACTAAAAAACCAACCTTTTTTTCGATACTCTTCCAAGGCTGGATAGAGACTTAAAGCAGCAGGTAAAAGGTCATTTAACTCTATATCTTGGTACTTTTGTAAAAGCTCTGAACTTTTCATTTTTGACATTGTATCAGCCAAAGGTAAATCAATTTTATAATTTTGCCTAAAAGCCTTATAAACTTTTGCTGTATCACAAGCAAGGGTTGGAGTAAAAACCTTTACATGTAAGACTTCCTCATCAAAGACTTCCACTACCTCACCTATGCCACTTACATTTGCACTGGCATAATCATAGATAAAAAAAGGAACATCCGCACCTACTTTTGAGCCTATCTGGCTTAACTGCTCTTTTGAGAGATGCGTGTTTAAAAGTTCATTTAGCATAACAAGAAAACTAGCGGCATCACTACTTCCCCCACCAAGCCCAGCAAATGAAGGGATATTTTTCTTTACATGTAAAGCATATGTAGCACAAAACTCATCTACTTCTTTTGTAAAACCAGCTTCTTTAAATGCAACTAGAGCTTTGTAGAGTGTATTTTTTTCTAAAGGGCATCCAAATTCACCTACAAGCTCAAAATAATCAGCTGTCTGTTTTTTTTCAATGCTTAACTCATCATACAAATCTTCTACCCGAACAAAACGAGAAAGAAGTTCATGATACTCCCCTCTTTTTCCTACAATTTTCAAAAAAATATTTACTTTTGCTTTTGCAAAAATTTTCATTTTTTATTTATCTTTTTACTTAAGTTTTTAAGGGTATCTGTATCTATCACTTGATTTGCTTGTTGATTTGCTTTTTTTACCTCTTCTTCTAGCTCTTCTCGCAAAATAAGCATATCGCTAGGAGCATCAAATCCAAGTTTTACAACACCTTTTGAAATATCAACAACTCTCACTGTTACTTTCTCATCCAATACGATGGCTTCGCCTATCTTCCTTGATAGTATCAACATAATTTCACCTTATTTAATATATATTCTACTCGCTCACTCTCTTCTTCAATCATAACAACACTAAATTCATCATCACAAATTATCTTATACAAACCTGCCAAACGATTTTTGAAATTCTCTTTAAAAATTTTTTTGCCTAGTTTGATATCATTTATATCGCCTAAATAGTCGTTTTCTTGTATATCTATGAACAAAAGAGGGTCAAGTTCTTTTTCATCTTCATAAACAAAATCTCCCTCACTTAATCTCTCCAGATAGCTCAAAGCTCCATTAAAACCAAAACGAGAAGCGATAATCTGTCCGATACTTCTGATATATCCACCTTCGCTAATCGTGATTTCAAATGTCACAAAAGGATGCATATAGTGTAAAATCTTAAAGTCATAAATCGTACTTTTGATTTTTTGGAGTGCAAACTCTTTATCACTTCTAGCTAGTTTATAGGCTCTTTGTCCATCAACTTTTTTTGCACTATATTTAGGAGGAAAATACTCTATCTCTCCCTTAATACTTTGTTCAATTATCTTTAAAGAATCAGGGGCAAAAGGCATTATCTCTTCTACATGTTCAATCTTTTCTATATCAAGCGTTGGGCTACTTGCTCCAAGCCATAAAGTTGCACGATAAGATTTTTTTGTTTTTTTCAAAAATCGAAAAAGCTTTGTATACTGCCCAAAAGCGATAACAAGCACACCTTGCGCAAAAGGGTCAAGTGTACCAGAAAACCCAGCTTTTTTTACTCCATACTTCCTTTTTAAACGCCCTAAAAATGTATTTGAGGAGATATTTGCTGGCTTATATGCCACAAAAAGTCTGTTGTTCATTGAACTCCTCCGCTTAGGAGACTTTTCGTTAAAAAAAACTCTATCACTAAATCTTCTCTACAAAAGAAGCTAAGATATCTCTTTTTGTA
>DLUF01000012.1 GCA_002742765.1 Sulfurospirillum sp. UBA12182
TTGTAGGTTTGCTTATTGCAAATCAAATCAAGTCAACGATAAAATATGAAATAACTCAAAAGCCCAAAGGGAAGTCATATTTTTGCAAATTATTTCGTTAAATTTTTTCAGATTAGCTTTGGCTAGTCTTTCAAAAATTTGCCTCATACTTTACAAAAATATGTGCTTCTAAACTAGCCAATGGATTTTTAGATATGCCCTTTATATTACACTTTTGGCATAATTTATGCTTTTAATAAAAAAAGATAAAAGGTGTGAAATGAAAATCGCAATAATCGGGGCAGGTGGAGTAGGAAGTTATCTTGGTGCAAAGCTTTTAAAAGCTTCAAATGACGTAAGCTTACTTGCTCGTGGTGCTCATCTCAAAGCGATTCAAGCAGAGGGTTTACATGTCATTGATGAGGGCATAAAGTTTCATGTCTCTTCAAGATACTTTTACTCTTCTTTTGATTCTTTTATGCGATTTGACCTTGTTATTTTTACCACTAAAACTTTTGACTTAGAGGAGGCTTGTAACATCATCCAACCAAATACACACCAAAGTACTATCCTCATGAGTATCTCTAATGGTGTTGGTCATAAAGAGACCTTAAAAAAACACTTCCCAAATCTTCTTGTCTGTGAAGCTTGTATCTATATCCTCTCAAATCTGATACAACCAGGTGTTATCAAAAAATATGGTGGCGTTTTCCAACTTTTTATAGGCTCAGATGAAGTGCCTCCTAAAAAATTAGAAGAGTTATACCACCTTTTCAATCAAGCAAATCTAAAAACAAAAGTCTCTACAAAGATAAGTTTAGAGTGCTGGAGAAAATATCTTTTTATCAGTTCTTTTGCGATTATGACTACTTTTTACAATGAAAGCATGGGAGAAATTGTCAAAAATCATGAAGAAGAACTCCGCAAAGTTTTAAAAGAAATTATAAAATTAGCAAATAAAAAGGGGATTTCTTTAGAACAAAGAAATTTAGAACAAGTGATTTATAGAGCGAAAACATCACTGCCATATAACTCAAAAACCTCCATGCAACTAGATTTTGAGCAAAACAAACAAAGCGAGTTATATGCTCTTTGTGGTTACCTCATAGATGAATCAGAAAAGCTAGGTTTAGAACTTCCAACGATACAATCTCTTTACAAATGGCTCCTTATAAAAGCAAACCAAACAGCTTAAGAGTTTCTTTTATCGCTTAAGAATTTTTTCCTCTAAGTCATCAAAGTCTTTGATGCTTTCTGCTAAAATATCCATGTGTTTATGCTCCAACTCTATACCATTATCATGTAAAAGAAGCTCAAGACTAGCAATGTTTATGACTACATGTTCACTCAGATGTATAACTAAAAAATTATCTCCAAATACTCGCACGATGATAGCATTTGGATAAGAAGCTTTTAAAGTATCAACGATAGCTTTTAAAAGGATATTTCCATTTGACCAGCCATAACGTCTGTTATAACTTGTGAAGTTTTTACAGCGGATATGGTTCAAACAAAGCTTTTCATAATCTTGTTGGTGTGCAAATAAAAAACGAAGATAACTACTGTTGTAGCTATCTGTTAACTGGTCTTTAAAATAGTAAGAAAAACGCATCTCTTCAAGTGCATTTTTAGGCATCTGTGTAGTGTTTTGAGGAAGTGAGATATCTTTGAGCACTTTTAGGGCAACAGATACAATTTTTGGGCTAAACTGCTTTCCACTCTCTGCTTGGATAACTACAAGTGCCTCTTGTAGAGAGTAACTTTGTCTATACGCTCTGTTTGTTGTCATAGCATCAAAAGCATCTGCAACTGCTATGATCTGTGATAAAAGAGGGATTTGCTCGCCACTTAAACCATAAGGATAGCCATTACCATCATATCTTTCATGATGATGTAAAACGATGGTTGAAAGCTCAGAAAATGGCTCTTTGCATAAAAGTTCATAACCAAATTTTGCATGAGTTTTAATCAACTCATACTCTAAGGCATTTAATTTATCTGGCTTTAGTAAAAGAGCATCTGGGATTTCGATTTTACCGATATCATGTAGCATTCCTGCTTGGTAGATTTTATCTATGTCATTATCACTACAACCATAATAATCTGCTATCAAAGAAGCATAATAAGCAACTCTTTTACTATGTCCAGCAGTATAACTATCACGTCTTTCCATCATATCTACAAGAGCATAAATACTCTCTTCGTAACTTCTCACACTATGGTCATAAAAGAGTTTATTTTTATATCTTATCCACCAGATGATAGCCAAGCCTACAAGCCATGTAACCAGATATGTAAAAAGAATAAAGTTAAAACTCTGAGGATTATACTCTCTAAAAGTAGGGATTTTTAACTTGAGATTTACATTCCCTAACAAATCTCCAGGTTTTTTATCATCATGGATATGGCATCTTGAACAAGTCCCATCATCCAAAAGAGGTTTTATATAAAAAAGATATGTTTCATTTTTATTTGTATAAAAAGCGAAAGAGTCTTTCAGGGTTGTTTGCATCTCTAAAATAGCATTTTTGATATTTTCATCTGTATTGGCAAAATCATCTTCAAGATAATTTCCCTCAACAACACTCCTAGCACCTCTTTCTTCATTCATCTTATAAATCAAATCTCTCAAAGAAAAATCTGTCTTTAAGTCTGATTTGGCTTTTTGATCTCCTTGTTTTATACGTTCCTCAAATGCCCAATTGATAAGGTATTCTGACTGTTTTGCCATATCTTTTGCATTTGTGATTGTTTGGGTCACAATATGATTTTGCTCACTATGAAGCTGGTATAAAAAAAGATAAACACTATTACTGACCATACGATACTCAAAAAAATAGCGACTTTTTTAAAAAAAAGAATTTTACTGCTTGAAGGCATTCTTATCACTTAGTTAAAAATATTTTACTTTGCAAGAATAGCTAAAATTGAACAAAAAGTAAAGTTAAACTAGATAGATATATTAACTTTACTTTAAAATATCACACACTTATCTCTTTTATATCTGCGATTGATTTGAACTCTTTGTATATCGAGGCGATAAGGTTTTGTCTATTTTCTTTTACCTCTTGGTTATCTGCGTTAACCATGACATTATCAAAAAATGCATCTATCTGTGGTTTTAATCCAAAAAGCGAATCAAGCTTTTCTTCAAAACTACCATAAGTTTTAGCTTTTCTTTTTGAAAACTCATTAAAGAGATTTGTTTCGTATTCACTCTCAAAAAGCTCTTTTTTGACACTTAATTCTTCTTCTATATCTACATTTTTAATGATGTTTGCAACACGCTTAAAAGTAGAAAATATCTCTTTAGACTCATTTGAATTTACTACTTTTTTCAAAGCAGAGATTTTTTGAGAGATTTTACAGATATCTCTCTCACCACTTTCTAAAACTGCTTTGATAACTGAGCTGTTTGCATCAAAAAATTGATAGATTCTCTCTAGGAAAAACTTCTCAAGTTCTGTTAGATCAAATTTTTTATAATTTTTACTTAAAAGCTCTAAATCTTTTTTAATATCAAAATCCAAAGATTGCTCAAGTACGATTTTAATCACTCCATTGACCGCTCTTCTAAGAGCAAAAGGATCTTTTGTTCCTGTTGGAATCTTTCCGATACTAAAAAGAGCCAAAAGTGAATCTAGCTTTGAGCTAAGGGCTATGATTGAGCTAAAAAGTGAACTAGGAAGTTCACTCTCCTCAGAATTTGGAAGATACTGCTCTTTGATAGCTAAACTTACAAAGTCATTTTCACCTTGTGCTTTTGCATAGTAGTACCCCATAAGTCCTTGAAGTTCTGTAAACTCATAAACCATCTCACTTAGTAAATCTGCTTTTGAGAGCATGATCGCACGGTTTAAAAGCGCTTCGATTTCGGTTTTGCTTTTATTTGGGATATCACTTCCTAATTTTATAGCGTATTTTGCCCCTAAAGTATCAACGATATTTTTCTCTCTTATAACCTTGTCAAAAACTGAACCTAAACCATCAAGATAGACGATATCTTTTAATCCATGGATACTAAGTCCGTTTTTCAAATCATTATCTAAGAAAAACAAACCATCACTAAGCCTTGCTCTTAAAACTTTTTCATTTCCCTTGATGATGAGACTATAATCATCACAAATAGCATTTGAAACTACGATAAAGTGGTTTGAGATTTTGCCATTTTTGAAAACAGGAAAGTACCTTTGGTGCTCTTTCATAGAAGTGATGATAACTTCTGGAGGAAGCCTTAGGAACTCTGCGTCAAAACTTCCCATCAATGCTTTTGGAAATTCTGTTATAGCAACTACTTCTGCTAAAAGTTCCTCATCAATCTCGATTTTTATACCATTGTCTTTTTCTAAAGCTTTAAATTGCTCTAAGATAAGTTTTTTTCTCTCATCTTGGTACAAAACAACACCATTTTTACTAATCTTTTCAAAATAATCCCCCGCAAAATCATAAGCAAAAGGCTCATACGAAACAGAGCGATGTGGATAAGAAAAATACATAGACTCTACACCAAAACAAGAAAAAGGAACATGCTCATCTCCAAGCATCGCACCAATCCAACGAATAGGTCGTATAAAGCTCTCTTCTAAAGAACCCCATCTCATAGATTTTCCAAAATTTAAAGATTTTAAAAACTCATCAACCATCAAACCAATCAAATCTTTAGAAGCAACACCTGTAACTACTTGTTTAAAATATAAAACTTCTTTTCCATCTTTGTTTGTGCTTAAAAGTGCATCTACACTAACGCCACACTTTTTCGCAAATCCAAGAGCTGCTGGAGTTGCTACTCCATCTTTGTACGCTACACTTAAAGGTGCACCAAAGACCTCTTCTTCTCTATCGTTTTGCTTTGTACTAAACTCAGGATGCCACAAGACTAATCTTCTTGGCGTATAATAAAATTCAAATTCACATAAAAGTGCATTTTTTTCTAAAATATCTGCCCATTTTTTCTCGATATTAGGTAACTCTTT
>DLUF01000068.1 GCA_002742765.1 Sulfurospirillum sp. UBA12182
CAGAACAGCTCCCGTCTTTTTTATTACTAATACGGCGTCCACAGAGATCTACAATCTTTCCCCACTCGACGTGCTTTCGATATAAAATAACTATAAACACCTTAAATAAAGTCTTCTTGAACATTTTACTATAAAAAACATTGCAATTTGCCATATTTTTTAAATAAATTTTAAGTTTATGATATAGTTTTTATGTATGTATATTATGACAATATCGTGATAAACCTACATTTTGTTAAATTTATCAGGAAGTGTATTAGGAAAAATAAGGGGGCTGGGCTAAACTCTAACCTTTTAGTAAAAAATAGCTTACATGTAAAGGTTTTAAAGCTAACTCTTTTATTTTGATTTTCTATATAATACTCATGTATGAAACCATGGAGAACATTATGCTACAAAAACTTTTTTGGGCTGACCCCTATTTGAGTGAAATTCAAGCGAAAATTGAAGCGGTTGAGGGTGATTGTATTTACTTAGATAAGACCATTTTTTACGCATTTTCAGGCGGACAAGAGAGCGATTTTGGAACCATTGGTGGTATTGAAGTCTTAGAAGCGATGAAAGAAGGTACCAACATCCGCTACACCCTCAAAAACGGACATGCGCTTCAAGTGGGTCAAGAAGTAGCGGTAAAGATAGACTGGCAAAGGCAAAGAGCGCATTGAAATTTATTTGGATAAATAGCTATTCGTATTTACATGTAAAGGAGTTTTATGAACATTGTTCCAATTTGCGAAAAAGATTTTCGTCAGTTTTGGCCTGAATTTGAGGCTATCATTCAAGCCCAAGAAACCTATGCGTATGAGCCAAATATGACCTATCAAGAAGCCTATACCTTATGGTGTGAAGCACCACAAGTCTGTTTTGTAGCCAAAGAAGACGAAACGATACTTGGCAGTTACTTCCTCAAAGCAAATGGCATGGGACCGAGTTCACACATCTGCAACTGCGGCTATATGGTCTCCCTAAATGCAAGAGGTAAAGGCGTAGCACGTACTCTTTGTGAACACAGCCAAGAAATGGGTCGATCCTTAGGCTACACTGCCATGCAATTTAATGCTGTCGTATCAACCAACACCGTTGCCGTTGCATTATGGCAAAAACTCGGATTTACTATCGTCGGCACCATCCCAAACGCCTATAAACATGGAAAGTTAGGATATGTCAATACCTATGTAATGCACAAAGTGTTGTAGCTGTCATAAAAACAAAAGGAACAAAAGCTAAATTCTAAACTTTTTTACCGCCAATTCAACAGATAAATGCAAATCAAAAATACAGACAAAAGAAAATTAAATGATGTGTTAGCTAAATAATGTATAAAGGATTTTAAAAAAGAAAGTGGCTCCGGATACTGGATTCGAACCAGTGACCAAGTGATTAACAGTCACCTACTCTACCGCTGAGCTAATCCGGAACACGTTTAATGAGGTCGAAATTATAGTGAAAAATCTCTTCGTTGTCAAGAGTTTTAAAAAAATCTCTTTTGAAAAGCTTTACATGTAAAGTATTTTTCAAACCTGACACGTAAAATAATCTAAATTTTCACTTAAAGTATTTCAAGAAAAAGTAAGATTAAAGTTGCTAATATGTTTGATGATTAAAATTTTAAAGGAGATTTCATGACGAAGAAACTAGCTACTATCGCTTTAGCAGGTGCTCTTAGCATACCAGCTATGGCTGCTGAGTTCATCACCATAGGTACGGGAGGAGTTACAGGAACTTACTACCCAACAGGTGGAGCAGTGTGTCGTTTGGTAAACAAACTGAAGAAAGAAACAGGTATCAGATGTTCAGTAGAGTCCACAGGTGGTTCAGTTTACAACATCAACACTATCAGAGCTGGAGAGCTTGATTTTGGTATCGCACAAAGTGATACTATCAGCCAAGCACTCAATGGTAAAGTTGCTTTTGAGGGAAATCCTTATACAGGCATAAGAAGTGTTATCGCTATCTACCCAGAGCTTTTGGCTTTAGTAGTAAGAGCTGACACAGGTATCAAACAACTTACAGATATCAAAGGCAAAAAGATTAACGTTGATATCCCAGGTAGTGGTACTCGTGTAACTGCTGAGATAGTTATGGATGCTGTGGGACTTAGCACTAAAGATTTGGCACTTGTGAGTGAGCTAAAGTCAACAGAAGGTCCAAACATGCTCAAAGATAAAAAAATCGATGGTTACTTTGGTGTTTTTGGACATCCAACAGCGAACATCAAAGATGCTGCAAACTCAACAGATGCTTTCATAGTACCTATCGAAGGAGCAAAAGTTGATGAGCTTATCGCAAAGTACCCATACTATGCAAAAGGTGTTATCTCAGGAACATTTTATAAGGGTATCACAAACGACACGCCAAGTATCGGTGTAAAAGCTGTTCTTGTAACAAGTGACAAAGTGAGCGAAAAAGCTGTTTACACAGTAACTAAGGCAATCCTTGACAATTTTGAGGATTTTAAAAGTCTCCATCCCGCTTATAAAACAATCACAAAAAAATCTCTTCTTGAAGGTTTAACTGCCTCTCAGCACCCAGGTGCGATTAAAGCTTTCAAAGAGGCTGGATTACTATAAACATGAAGGGGAGATGTAACACTCCCCTTACAAATTTAAAAAGCGGGTGTGAATATGAATGAAAACAAAGAAAAACAACAATCTGAAGAAAAATCACTATCTCAAACACGAGATAACATCCACGATGAAGAACAATTAGAAGCAGAAGAAAAAATCATCTCCGACCTTGAAGGTCAAAGAATTTTTGAAATTTCCCAATGGCAATACTGGATGATAGGTATCATCGCTCTTTTATGGTCAACTTATCAACTTTATGTTGGTATCGTTCCAGTCAATGCTGTTTTTGTGCGCTCAGTACACTTAGCGTTTGCTATCGCTTTGGTCTTTTTTATGTACCCTATGTTTAAGAAGCCTAGTCTTCGTTCTACTATAACTTGGTATGATTTTATCTTAGCTATCATAGGGGTAGCTGGAGCCTTATATGTGTATATAGATTATACTGGTTTATCTTATAGACCAGGTTTATACTTAGATAGAGATATCTTTTTTGCTATCGTCTCTACGATACTCATCTTAGAAGCTTCTCGTAGAGCTTTAGGACCTGCTCTTTCTATCATAGCTATCGGTTTCTTGTTATATGATTATTTTGGTCCTTATATGCCAGACCTCATAGCTCATAAGGGTGCAAGTTTTCATAAACTTGCTGGACAGATGTATCTTACTACTGAAGGGATTTTTGGTGTTCCACTTGGGGTAAGTGCTGGTTTTGTGTTTTTATTTGTACTTTTTGGAGCGCTCTTAGAGCGAGCAGGTGCGGGTGAATACTTCATAAACCTAGCTTATTCTCTTCTTGGCAAGTATCGTGGCGGTCCTGCAAAAGCTTCTGTCGCGGCTTCTGGGCTTACTGGAATCATCTCAGGTTCTTCTATTGCCAACACTGTAACGACTGGAACTTTTACTATCCCTTTGATGAAAAAACTTGGTTTCCCTAAACATAAAGCAGGTGCTGTTGAAGTAGCAGCCTCTACAAACGGTCAGCTTATGCCTCCTATCATGGGTGCTGCTGCATTCATCATAGCTGAATTTTTAGGCTTAAGCTATACTGACGTTGTTATGTCAGCTTTTATCCCTGCTTTTGTCTCTTACTTTGCACTGTTTTATATCGTGCATTTAGAGTCACTAAAGCTAGGGTTAGAAGGTGAAGACCCAGCAACACTTCCGAAAAAATGGGATACATTTATAAAAGGTATTCACTATCTTATACCTATCTTTTTCTTAGTATATACACTCATCATACTAAGAGAGTCTGCAACAAGTGCTGCGATGAATGGTATCATGTTTATCATGCTTATCATGGTCGTACAAAAACCTATCTTTGCTCTTATCCTCAGAGAAAAACTTACCTTAAGTATCTTTATCGAAGGGTTTGTAGATATCGGTATGGGGATGATAAATGGTGCAAAAAATATGGTTCCGATAGCTTTAGCTACTGCTGTTGCTGGTATGGTTGTTGGTTCAGTGACACTTACTGGTATCGGTCAAGTGCTTATAGATGTTATCGAACAGCTATCAAATGGCTACATCATCTTAGTACTTGTTCTCACAGCTGTTACATCTTTGGTGCTTGGCATGGGACTTCCAACAACTGCAAACTATATCGTTATGGCTTCACTGACTGCACCTGTTATCATGACTTTAGCACATGATAGTGGCTTTATCATTCCTGCGATTGCTGCGCATCTTTTTGTTTTTTACTTTGGTATACTAGCAGACGATACGCCACCTGTTGGGATAGCAGCTTATGCAGCTTCAGGGATAGCTAAAAGTGACCCTATAAAAACAGGTATCCAAGGATTCACATACGATATGAGAACCGCGATATTGCCTTTTATGTTCTTTTTTAACAATGAGCTTTTACTCATAGGACATGTAGACCCTCTCAGTCCTGATGACCCAAGCGGTTGGACATGGATAACAGACCCTTTCCAAATCGGTGTTATATTTTTAACTGCTGTTATAGGTATGTTTGCCTTTAGTTCTGCTACACAAAGTTACTTTATAACAAAGATAAATACCATAGAAAGATTGATGTTCTTAGCCATAGTGCCTTTCATGTTCTTACCAAAGATAATGCAAGGATATCTAGCACTTCCATCTCACTATCTCTCTTATGCGATAGGACTTGGACTTTATGTAGTTATATATTTTATGCAAAAAGCGAGGATGAAAACCCCCGCACTAAGATAGATAAAAGAGGTTTAAACCTCTTTTATCTTATAAAATCCCACACCTGCAATCTCTTTTACATGTACAAGATTTTTTTGCATCAAAACCTCTAGTTTTTTTTGGGATTTGGGAGTAAAACTCACTCTTACATCTTCAAAACTCTGCGGTCTTTTAGATAAAAGCTTCAAAAGTTCTTCTTCACTAAAATCTCGTAAAAGTGGCGAATAATCCCGTTTATAAGCGATGCTCACTGGTAGATTTTCAAAGATTTCTACTAATTGGCGTAACTTTTCCATGCTTACTCCCTCAACATCATAAGCAGGAGGTCTGTCGATCGTACCTACGTCAATTCTATCTGGTTTTAGCTCATTAAAAACATCTCTTAGGGCTTCAAACTCTTCTACCTTATCATTCACGCCTTTTACAACAAGAACTTCTAAAACAAGCTCTTTGTCATATACTTTTCTAAAGGCAATCATCCCTTCTATAATCTCTTGTACATTTAAGCCATGAAGTGGTCTATCTATCTTTTTAAAGCACTTTTGTGTCGCACAATCCAAAGAGAGTTTCACGATATCAATCTTTTGTAAAGCAGATACAACTTTTTGATCACAGATACTTGCGCCATTGGAGAGGATGAGAGTTTTGGTTTGTAGTTTTATCTTATCAATCTCTTCGACAAGTTCGCCCAAAAATGGATAAAGCGTAGGTTCTCCATTTGCGGTAAGCGTGATAACATCTAAGTCTTGATACTTGTTTAAAGCTTCTTGAAGCTCTTGCATAATCAAAGAGAGTTTTGGTGGATTTTGAAGAGCGTTTACTGGTTTTGCACCTTTAAGTTCACAGTAAAGACAATCAAAATTACACTGTTTAGATTCTGGGGAGAGGTCAATCCCTAAAGACTGTCCAAAGCGTCTGGAGGTGACTGGCCCAAAGACTATTTTACTCATATTTTTTCTTTACATGTAAAGGTGGGATTTCCCACCTTTGATTTTTTATAGAAAGGCTCTAAGCCCTTTTTGTTAGCTCTTGCGCTAAAGAGATGAAGTATTTTGCATTTTCTACTGGGATATCTGGCAAAATTCCATGTCCGAGGTTAAAGATGTGGCGATTGTTGTTTTGCATCGTTTGAACAATCTTTTCAACTCCCTCTTTGATAGCAGTTTTACTATAAAGACGAGTTGGTTCCATATTACCTTGTAAGACGTATTTATCGCCAAGTTTTTCCCGTGCTAGCTCAAGTGGCGTCGACCAATCAACCCCAAAAACATCAAATTCACCATCAATTCTATCAAGATAACCACTGATTCCTTTTGGGAAAAGGATAACAGGGATATGAGGATATTTTGCTTTGAGATAACTACTAATCTCTTTCATGTAATTCCACGAAAACTCAAAGTAAGCATCCTCTTCAAGAGCTGCTGCCCAAGAGTCAAAAACCATAGCAACGTTGATACCACTTTGGATTTGGCGTTCCATATAGAGTTTTAAAACTTCTGTTACTTTTGCTAAAAGTTTATGCATAAAATCAGGATTTGAGTAGATAAGCTTTTTCACTTTTGCATATGTTTTTGTGCCTTGTCCCTCAACCATATAAGTTGCGAGCGTCCAAGGTGCACCACAAAAACCGATAAGTGCTTTATCGGCTGCTAATTTACCACGTATGAGACGAATCGTTTCATATACATACTCTAACTTTGTTGCTGCTTCAAGAACACTCAACGCTTCCAAATCTTCCAATGTCTCTATGGGTTTTGGGAAAAGTGGACCCTCCCCTTTGACAAACTTCAACTCCATACCCATTTCCATAGGAACGACTAAAATATCACTAAAGAGTATGGCTGCATCAACGCCTAAGATATCTACTGGCTGCAAAGTAACTTCACAAGCTTTTTGTGGATCTTTACAAAGCGATAAAAAATCTCCAGCTTGCTCTCTTACTTGCATATACTCTGGTAGATATCTTCCAGCTTGTCTCATCATCCAAATAGGAGTGTATGGTGTTGGTTTTCCCAAACATGCATCTACAAAAATCATCAATACTTTCCAACCTTATTTAAAAAATATAATCCCAAAGCCAATCCTGTGATAGACAGAGCAAAGTAGAGCATCTCTAACGCTCCTACATAGTTTGTGTGAAGAACTCTTTGGAAAAAGTTTACTACCAAAACCATCACTATTACTTTAGCTATCTTGTCTTTGAGTTGGTCAAGAGAGGTTACATGTAACACTCTCTCTCCATCTCTTTGGGCAGGTTCGATATCTGAGATAAATAACTCATAGATACCAAAACCAAAAATCAACAAAACAACTCCGATAAGGTACAAGTCGATAGCACCTATAATCTCCGCAACCACATCAGCATGAAAATCTTCAGGGTGATAGCCAGCAAAAAAGTATTTGAAAGTTACGCTAAGTACATGTACGATATCTGCACTAGCAATCACAAACAAAACTATCGCTCCAACTACTCCAAAAATCACCGCTAAGATAGTGATAAGTCTTGTTGCCCAAAGTCCGTGTTCAAACATATTAGCCTTCCATCTCTATCCATTTTTGAGCAATTCTCACGGCGTTTGTAGCAGCACCTACTCTTAGTTGGTCAGCAACACACCAAAGGTGTAGAACATTGTCTCTGTTTATATCTTTTCTAATTCTTCCAACATATGTATCATCTGTATCACTTGCGATGATAGGCATTGGGTACTCATTTTTAGATGGGTCATCAAGCACTACAACGTTTGGAGCATCTTTTAAAGCTTGGATAGCACGCTCAACACTCACGTCGTTGTCAAAATGAATTGTAATCGATTCAGAGTGACTTCTGATAACTGGAACTCTTACACAAGTTGCGCTGATTTCCATAGTTTTACCTAAGATTTTTTGAGTTTCATTCACCATTTTCATCTCTTCTTTTGTGTAGTCATTTTCCATGAAAACATCGATATGAGGAATCAGGTTTAAAGCTATTTGATGTTGAAAAACTTTTGGTGCACTCTCTCCTAGTTTGAAAGCAAAAAAGTCTTGCATCTGTGATACAAGTTCATTCATACCCTCTTTTCCTGCACCACTTACCGCTTGGTAAGTACTTACATCAACCCTAGAGATACCAAATACATCATCAAGTGGTTTTAGTACTTGTACCATCTGGATAGTTGAACAGTTTGGATTTGCGATGATACCTGTGTTTTTCCAAGCAGATATGTCATCTGGGTTGCACTCAGGCACGACCAATGGAACATTTGCTTCCATTCTAAAGTGACTTGTATTGTCTATAACAACTGCTCCGGCTTCTGCTGCATAGGGTGCATAGTGAGCTGAGATAGAACCACCAGCACTAAAGAAAGCTATCTCAACCTCTTTTTCTTCAAAAACACTCTCAGTAAGTTCATATACTTTATGCTCTTTTCCTTGGAACTCAATCATACTTCCAGCACTTCTAGCACTCGCTAGTGGTACTAGATTAGCGATAGGAAAATCTACCTCTTCTAACACTCTAAATAACTCTTCACCCACTGCACCAGTCGCACCTACTACTGCTACATTGTATTTTCTCATTTTATATCCTTATGCCATATTTTTCTATTTTTTTATTTAATGCAACTTTACTCATTCCCAATATCTTAGTCGCCTCATTTAAGTCCTTATCTACACTTTCGATAACTTCACGAATGAGTTCCTCTTCCATTGAGTCAATGCTCTTTTGCTTTTTTACACTTCTACTATCTAAGAAAAGATCCTCTGTTGTAATTTGGTTATTATCGCTTAAAATCGCTGCCCTTTCAACGACCGAGATCAATTCTCTGATATTTCCTGGCCAACTATACGCAACAAGTAACTCTTGTGCTTGTTGTGAAAATTCCAATTCTTCCAAATCGTACTTTTTGCAAACTTTTTTTAGGCTCTCTTTTGCAATTTCTAAAATCTCTTCTTTCCTCTGTCTTAAAGGTGGGATATTTACTGGAATCGTGTTTAAACGATAGTATAAATCCTCCCTAAAATCCCCATTGCCAATCGCTTTGATGATATCAGCATTTGTCGCCGATACAATTCTTACGTCTATTTCTATCTCTTTTGTCCCGCCTACGCGGGTAATCTTACGCTCTTGTAAAACTCGAAGTAACTTTGCTTGCAAGCCTATGGGCATCTCCGCAATCTCATCTAAAAAGAGTGTTCCACCATGGGCTATCTCAAAATGCCCTTTTTTAGAGGTAGTTGCATCAGTAAAAGCCCCTTTTTCATATCCAAAGAGTTCACTCTCTAAGAGATTTTCAGGGATTGCTGCCATGTTAATCGCTACAAAACTGCCTTTGTTTCTTGATGAGTTTTTATGAACATAATTTGCAAACAACTCTTTCCCAACACCACTCTCACCCATGAGTAAAACACTAGCGTCAGTACGAGCAGCTTTCTTCGCCAAAGCTAACGCCTTTTCCAAAGCTGGCGATGAAGCTATAAAATCTCCATTTGAGTCTTTACATGTAAGCTCTTTTGGGGCTACTGTTTTGACCTTTTTTTGGATTTTTGCTTCTCTTTTGATAGCATTGACTAGAGTATCTACTTCAAAGGGTTTTGTTAAAAAATCTTTCACACCTAAACGGACTGATTCGATAGCACGATTGAGTGTAGCATTTCCTGTTATAACGATGATATCAAACTTTCCATCTAATTGCTTGATAAACTCTATCCCATCCATCATAGGCATATTGATATCTGTAACAATCAAATCCACACTCTCATCAATCTTTTTGAGTGCTTCTGGAGCATTTTTATATGTCTTGATATGAAATTCTTCATACTCCCCAAGTGCGAACTCTAGGGATTTTCGCATATTTATATCATCTTCGACTATTGCTATATTCAACTAATTTCTCCCGTTTTCCAAGCACAACAAGCAAATGCGCCTACACTTTTGTTTTTCTATGCCTTATCTTAGGAGGTATATATTAGCAAAATCGTCTTTAAAATCTACTGTAAATTTTACGGGCAAGATAGTAAGCTCACTTTGAGCTAGCATCCCTTTTAATTCTGATTGTAAGTTTGATGTCAAACGAGAATTTGAAGAGTAAAAACAGTCTAAAAGCTCTTCATAATTACTAATAAGATAACTATGCGTTGAGTCTTTTAAACTCTTTTTTTTGTAAATTTTACACAAAAATTCTCGTTTAGAGTTTTCATCATAGACCATTAAAGGAGAGATATTTCTCTCCTCATTTGTCATAATCTGATTTTGTGTAGAAATTTGGTAAGAGAACCAAAATCCCTCATGCGCATTTAAAATGCTACATAGCAGGATTAGTAAGCAAAAATTTCTTGCCACCTTTTTCCACTCATAGTAAGTTCCATTCTAACTTTGTAAAGTCCATCTTTAAAAGAGTTCTCTACGATAGTTGCGTTTTTAACTAAACCGTCTACTTGAGAAACGATTCTTGAATCATAAAGTGCTGCATCTTTGATAGTATCTTTCGCACTGATTTTTACACCATAAAGCTTCTCTGCCATTTGGCGATAAGCATCTGCAACTGCTGCTCTTTTTGCTAAAGCCATTGCTTGAGCTGGTGAAACTGTATTTTGAGGAGCGATACCTTCGCCATTTACTGCAAATACTTTCTCAGCATTGTTTTCTATATAAAGAAGTTTTTCCTCTTCGAGGATTTTTTTGACATCTTCTCTATCAACCTTTTGAACGATAACCTTTGGCTCTGGTTGTTTTACTTCCGTCTGAGTTATATGAGTACATCCAGAAAACAACATAAGCACACCAACACCAACAAACAGTGAAATGATCCATCTATTCATTTGAACACCTTTAAATCAATTTTCAAGATGTAAGCAATAGATGTTCCATAATATTTTATTTTCTTTGTTTAATTTAAAATTTATATCGCCAAAAGATAGTCTTGCAAAAAAATTTTAATTTTTGAAGTTTACATGTAAGGGAAATTCCCTTACATGTAAATAAATATCTACTCTTCAGTAGATGGAGTATTTTCACCTAACTCAAGAGTTGTGTTCCCTTCTTCATCAGATACAACATCTAACTCTTCAGGTTCCTCTTTAGGACAACGTGCGACTGATTTTACAACATCTTGACCTGAAACATTTACAACGATAACTCCACTTGTATTACGTCCAGCTTTTCTGATAGTTTGCATATCAACTCTAATCATTTTTCCACTACTTGAGAGTGCCATCAAATCTTTGTTCTCATCTACGATTACAACGCCAACTAAGTCTTTTGTTTTTGGTGTAAGTTTCATCGCGATAACACCCTTACCACCACGTTTTTGCAATCTGTACTCTTCAGCTGTTGTACGTTTTCCTATACCTTTTTCACTTACCGTTAAAAGCTCTTCTTGGTCATTATAGATAACTGCTGCACCAACAACCTCATCAGCCTCTTCTTTAAACCTAATACCAGTAACACCACGTGCTGTACGTCCTAACTCTCTTGTATCTTCTAAATTAAATCTGATACACATACCTTTTTTTGTTACGATAAAGAGATTTTCAGCTTGTTCTGTGACGATTTTAGCTGTTACTAATTCATCTTCTTCATCAAGCGTAATCGCTCTTACACCAACGGAACGGATGTTTTTAAATTCACTAAGATTTGTTCTTTTGATGATTCCGTTTTTCGTAAAGAATGCTAGAGATTTACTTTCTTCAAAATCTGTCGTTGGGATAATCGCCATAATCTTCTCATCTGGTTGGAGTTGTACGAGATTTACAACTGCTTTTCCTTTTGCAGCACGACTACCCTCTGGGATTCTATACACTTTCAACCAATAAAGCTGTCCACGATCTGTTACAAACATAAGCGTATCATGCGTATTTGAGACGAAAAAACTCTCGATAAAGTCATCATCATAGGTGGTTACAGCTGTTTTGCCTTTTCCACCACGTTTTTGTTTTTCATATGATTTAAGAGGAACTCTTTTGACATAACCATTATGAGTTATCGTAACAACCATAGGCTCATTTGGTATCAAATCTTCAACATCTATGTCATCATAATCATCTTCAATCTCTGTTACACGAGGTGATTTGAACTTCTCTTTTATCTCTATAAGTTCTTTTTTGATGATTTCATTTAAAAGAGTTTCACTTTTTAAAATCGCACTAAGCTTCTCGATTTCTTCAAGTAAGGCTTTTAATTCATTTTCTATCTTCTCACGCTCTAAGCCTGTTAAGCGGTTTAATCTCATATCTAAGATTGCACCTGCTTGAACTTCTGAGAGTCCAAACTTCTCTACTAACCCATCTTTTGCACTCTGAGTATCTGCACTTTTCTTGATAAGTTCGATGATAGCATCTATGTTATCAAGAGCTATTTTTAGACCCTCTAAGATGTGTGCTTTTGCTTTTGCTTTTTCAAGTTCATAGATAGTTCTTCTGATGATAACTGTTTTTCTATGATTTAAAAAGAGTTTTAAAAGTTCCATAAGTGTAAACACTTTTGGTTCTTTGTTCTCTATCGCTAAAAGGATAACACCAAACGTTACTTCTAAATTCGTAGATTTGTATAGATTGTTTAAAACTATCTCACTCATAGCATCACGCTTAAGCTCAATTACAACTCTGATACCCTCTCTATCACTCTCATCTCGAAGCTCTGCGATACCTTCGATTTGTTTGTCTTTCACTAAAGTTGCGATTTGCTCAATGAGTCTGGCTTTATTTACTTGATAAGGAAGTTCATCAATAATAATGATGTCTTTGTTTCCTTTTTTCTCGATATGAACTTTCGCTCTGATTTTAACTCTACCACGACCTGTTTTATACGCTTCTATAATCCCTTTTTTACCAAATATAATCCCTTTTGTTGGGAAATCTGGTCCTTTGATATACTCCATGATATCTTCTACATCTAAAGATGGGTCTTCTATCAACGCTAAAAGTGCTTCAACAAGTTCATCTAATGAATGTGGAGGGATATTTGTAGCCATACCAACAGCGATACCGCTAGAACCGTTTAAAAGGAGATTTGGAACACGACTTGGTAAAACATCAGGTTCAACCATACTATCATCATAGTTTGGTGTAAAATCAACTGTATCTTTGTCAATATCTTTTAAAAGTTCTTCTGCTAATTGCGTCATACGAGCTTCGGTATAACGCATTGCCGCTGCATTATCCCCATCAATCGAACCAAAGTTTCCTTGTCCATCTACCAAAGGGATACGCATAGCAAAAGGCTGTGCCATACGAACAAGAGCATCATAAACTGCTGTATCGCCATGTGGGTGATACTTACCTATAACATCCCCAACGATACGAGCCGATTTCTTATATGGGCTTCTTGAGCTGATACTAAGGTCATTCATCGCATAAAGAATTCTTCTATGCACTGGTTTTAATCCGTCTCTTGCATCAGGAAGAGCACGTCCGATGATAACACTCATCGAATAATCAAGATAACTAGCTTTTATCGAATCTTCGATATTTATGCTTTGTATATCTTGGTTTGAGTCAAATATATTACTCATGCATTAAACCTCTTTCTTGAATTTTTTTTATTCTACTAAAAATTGGATTAAAGTTTAATAGGGGTCAAAGCTAAACTTTTAACTTTTTTAGTATTTTACTCACTCCAGCAACACTTAAATTGATTTGTCTAGCAATCTCACTCTTAGTATGCCCATCTAAAAAGGCTTTTTTTACCATTTTATTTCTCTCTTTTTTGTCATCTACTTTCAAAAAGTAATTTTGTATCTCTTCTTTTTTTATATGTAAGATTTTATCACCAACTTTTTGGAATTTTTGTTGTTGCAATTTTTCTAAAATTTCTTGTTCTTTTATACTCAATTTTTCATTTAGAAGCTCAAAAAGCTCATTTATATTGTAATCTCTTAAAACAAAACTATTTTGCAAGAAAGGAGGTATCATATCTTTTAAAATAGCATATGAAGAGCTATATTTGTACTCTCCTATCTTTTGCGAAATATTTGCTTTTAGAGGGTTTGTTTCTATATATTTGAAAAGTGTAAAAAGATATGTTTCATCAAAAATAAAATAAGAGTTAAACCGCCCTTGCCAAAGATGTCCACTACGTTTATATTTTTTGTTAAAGTACATAGCATACTGTGCATTGAGCTGCTGGATAGCAGTTGAAAGATTTTCTCGTCTATTTTCTACTAACAAATGATAATGATTGTCCATCAAGCAAAAGGAGTGAACAAAAAGTCTATAATCTTTTGCAATGGAAATTAAAATATTTAAAAATTTTTCCTTATCCAAATCTTCTAAAAATACATCACTTCTAGCAACTCCTCGATTTATAACATGGTGATATCCACACTCTTCTACTCTCATTTTTCTTGGCATAAAAACTCCTTCAAAAAATCATAGCAAAAAAAGTTAAAAGTTTAGCTTTGACCCCATATATTTTTTGTGAAAAGTTATATAATTCGATAATTTATTTAAGGATAAAAAATGTCAACTCTTGTGATCTCAGGACACACCCTAAAACACTTTGATTTACGAGCTAAAGAGACGATGGATCTCTACTTAGCAAAACTCAAAATTGACCTCAGCGATTATACTTTTGCTGGTAATTTTATATGGCTTTCAACAGCAAGTGGATTTTATACGATTATTAACGAAACTTTTTGTCTTTTTATCCTAAGTTCAGGAGAACTTTCTATGCTTCTTCCTCCACTTGGTGACAAAGATAAAACTTACGATGCCATGCTTGAGTGTTTTGAAATTATGAACAAACATAACAGCTCTAAAAACTACTCTAAGATTGAGTATGTTCATGAAGATTTACTTGAGGGATTTGTGGACTATCTTGAAGAAGGAACTTTAGTTTATGAAATGCTCAAAGATTTTATCATTGAGAAAAAACTAGTAGATTATCTTTACAAATGTGAGGATTTGATAGAACTCAAAGGTGATGCTTACAAATCAAAAAGAAATGAAATCAACCGTTTTAGAAAAATCTATCCAAATTATCGTATAGAGATTTTAGAGAGTTCAAAGCATGGCAATGAGGTTATTAGTCTTTTTAACAAATGGGTAAAAGATAGAACAACTTATATGCCAAAAGAGGAAGTTGAGGCTTTTTTAGATGGCATATACTTTGAGAGATTTGCTGTAAAAAGACTTATCAACAACTATGATTCACTTGATGTTATCGGTATCGTTATCTATATCGATGATGTAATGAGAGGCTTTACTGTTGGAGAGAAGATAAATGATCATACAGCAAGTGTTATCATCGAAAAAACAGACTTTGAGATTCTTGGCTGTGCGCAGTTTATCTTTAGAGAATTTTGTAAAGTTCTTCAAGAAAAATACAACTCTTTATATATCAATGTTGGAGACGATATGGGTTTTGAAAACCTTAAAAAAGTCAAAATGTCTTATCGCCCTGATAAACTCATCCCAAAATATACAATCTACCAAAAATGAAAATCCAAAAAGCAACAAAAAAAGACTTAAGAGCACTCTTTGCTCTTGAGTCACTTGTCTTTTTAAATGAACCTTTTGCTCTCTCAAAAGCTTCATTTTCTTATCATATCAAGCAAAATATCCTCTTTACACTTTGGGAAGATGATGTCTTGGCTGGATATATTTTGTGGTTAAAGAGAAAAAACTATCATAGGCTTTATTCTCTAGCTGTACATCCTCACTTTCAAGGAAACTCTTTTGCTTCAAAACTCTTAGAGTACTCTTTCGAAAAGCTAAAGGATAAAAAGCTGTTTTCACTTGAAGTCAGAGCCTCAAATGAAAAAGCGATTAGCCTCTATGAAAAACACTCTTTTACATGTAAAAAGATTTTAAAAGGGTTTTACCCTGATGAAGATGGATTGCTATTTGTAAGGAACTCTAAAAGATAAGAGATTGTTTTAGTATAAGGAGCATCAAGCCCTTGTTTTTGACAATTTCTTATCACTACTCCACAAATCTCTTCAAGTTCCATCACTCGTCCATTTTCTCTATCCACAAGCATAGAGGGCTTTATCGAATCAAATCCTTTGATTACATCAAACATAGCTTCTACATCTTCTGTGCTTACATGTACGCCAACTCCTCTTGCCGCATTTGCAGTTTCACGCATCAGTCCTAAAACGATTTGTGAGAGTTTTTTATCATGTACTACTTCACCCGTTTTTCTCTCTAAAAGTGCACAGATAGCATTGACTCCATTGTTAATGATGAGTTTTTTCCAAAGCTCTAAGCGGATATCTTCACTGATAAGCACTGGAAACTCAGCTGTTTCTAAAAGCTTTTTAAAAGAGTCCAAAAACTCTTTTGCCTCTTCATTTTCTTCCCAAGCTCCAAGTATCGTTCTTGACTCGCCAACAGCTTCCACAACTCCAGGGGCTACTATGTGAGCCCCTATTTTGACACTAAGTCCACCGATGAGCTTTTTTGGATTTACATGTAAAGATAATTCCTCTTCATTTTCTACGCCATTTTGAAGCGATATGATATAAGGATAGCTATCTTTACACCACTGCTTTAAAAAAAGTCCTACTTCACTAGTGTACATAGCCTTAACTAATATAATAACAGCATCAAACTCTCTCACATCTTTTTTCCCAAGTTCTTGCATATCACAAGCATCAACATTTTGAAAAAACTCAAAGCTAGGGTGTTTTACATGTAAACCATTTTTTTGCATAGCTCTTAAGTGCTCACCTCTAGCAACAAATGTTACCTTAGCACCTACACTTAAAAGTCTCGCTCCATAATAAGCTCCAACACCGCCAGCTCCAAAGATACAAATCTTCATGACTATTTTAACGCACTTTGTACACTATTCATGATTGTAGAGCCAGCTTCTGTGTTAATAAACTGCAAAATAATAGGAATGAATTTTCCTACCATCGAACTATCCATACCAAGTGCCGAAAACTGAGAGCCTAAAGAGGTACTTGAAACAAGAGAGCCTAACATATTTTGACCGCTTTGACTTGAAACAGTAGAGCTTATCAGTGAGCTAATTGAAGGAATAGCGCTTGTCAGTGAACTCACATCAGCTTGACTCATATTTGTTGCTGCTTTCGTGAGGATTGCACTTGCTCCTCCAACAGCTTGAGAGTTACTCACTCCAAGGTTTGAAGTAAGTAAATTTAAAAGACTTGATTGTTCTGTTGTACTTTTTGTTGTTGCTGTGCTAGATAAGAGAGAATTAGTAGCACTCCCTAAATCAAAAGCATATAGATTTAGTAAAACAAATGGTACTAAACAAAGTATTTTTTTCATTTTTTTCTCCAAAAAATTTTAAATATTATATCTTAAAACTCTTTTGCATCAGCAAGTGTTAGAGCAAATAAAACATTTACCCCATACTCTTTACATGTAAGATATGCTTCTTCTAAAGTAGCCCCTGTTGTGATGATATCATCAACAAGAATTACATCAATATTTTTCTCTTTACATGTAAAAACAAAATCTCTTTTTTGCGCTTTTCTAACGTGTAGTTTTTGTCCAGAGTAACGAAGTGTATTTTTAGCCCTCAGACTTTTATAAAGTGGTTTTACATGTAAAGATATTTCACGCACTAAAACGGCACTATGAGAGTAGCCACTTCGTACATGATCATCAATCGGAAGAGCAAAAATATCTTTACTTACCAAATTTTTTACAAAAGGTAAAAGTGCATTTTTTGCCAAAAGTGAAAACACTTTTGCCCCTTGATAAGTATGTTTAGTGTGGAGGAGATTTTTGATTTCAGAGTATTTGTAAAAACTGTAAACTTCTAAACCAGAAGGGAGAACCCTT
>DLUF01000085.1 GCA_002742765.1 Sulfurospirillum sp. UBA12182
GTATTTAACCCCATCAAATTAAATTTTTTATGACTTGAACAAATTTATCATCATCATTTGGACAAGAAGCTACAAGGTACTCCTTGAAACCAAATTTTTGTGCTACCTCTTCATACTCAATATGAAGTTCAAATTCTGTCTCTGAATTATCTATCGTAAAAGAGAGTGGTGAGATAATCACTTTTTTACTCTCAAGGCTTTTTAGTTTATCTTCTAAAGAAGGCTCTAACCATTTGACTGGACCTAGTTTCGACTGATAAGCTACATGGATATTTTTGAAAAAAACACTCTTTACATGTAAAGCTTCTTTGAGGAGTTTAACATGTTCTAACACTTCTTTTTCATAAGGATCACCCTTGTCCACTATCTTTTGTGGTAGAGAGTGTGCTGAGAAAATAAGCTCAAATTCACTAGGATTTTTATCCCCTAAAGCTTGAAGAATTTTATCTATCAAAAGTTCATTATAAAGCGTGTCTTTATAAAATCTTTTGATACTTGTAATTTTCACAGTAAGATTTTCTTGTCGCAAAGTTTGTCTAAAATCTTCTAATGATGATTTGGTTGTTGTTGTTGAAAACTGTGGATACAGAGGAAGTAAAAAAACTTCTTTGATATCTTTTTCTTTAAGGGTTTTGATAATATCACTTGCAAAAGGCGGAGTATAACGCATAGCAAAGTCTACATGTAAAGAAGGAAGTTCTTGTTGTAACTTTGAAACTAGCTGTTTTGTATAGCCTACTAGAGGCGATTTGCCTCCTAATTTAGCATAGTTGTTCTTCGCCTCTTTTTTGCGCGAAGAGACTATCATAAAAGCTATAAAGGAACGAAGTAAGTCGCTTTTTACTGTGATGATATTTTTATCATTGAACATATTTTTTAAAAAAACTTCTACTTCGTCTAGGTTATTTGGACCACCCATATTTAGAAGAATTAATGCTTTTTTTTGCATTATTTACTCGCTGAAATCTCTAAAGTGATAATGCTATCTGCTATGGAACTAAGCCCATGCCTCTCACCAGTTTTTACAAATTTACGGAAAGCTTTATGCTCTCTTATGAGTGGTTCTTCTTTTTTTACCATACATTTTCTAATCACATAGGAGTTGTTTTTTTGATAAGCTGAATACTCAGTTAAATCTTGTCCCATCAAGTCAGCCTCGTAGTAAGCATCTTTTGTAGCAACTTCAATCGTTCTTTTTCTAAAAGGTGTGAGCCAATTTGTAGTGATACTTGCTACTATTTTATCTTCAAGTTCAAAAGATAAAATAGCATTGTCTTCATGATGATTATGAATTTTTTGTGATTTAAAGATAGAAGTCTCTTTGATTTCTCTTCCTGTAATAAAACGAATAAGGTCTATATCATGAACAGATAAATCAGTCAAAATTCCTACATCTGCAATTCTTGGGGGAAAAGGTCCAACACGAGTAATGCCAATCGAGTAAATTTCTTTGTCTGCTAATTCATTTTTTAACTCTTCTACCACTGGATTAAAACGTTCGATATATCCAACACAAACTTTAGCATTCATCTCATCAGCTACTTTTTGTATCTCATATGCTTCTTCTACACTAGATGCAACTGGTTTTTCGATAAAAAGGTCTTTTCCTTTTTTAAGACATTTTATCGCTACTTCCTTATGTAAAAAAGTTGGAACAACGATGATGGCTGCTTCAAACTCAGCTTCTTCTAACATCTCATCAAGATTTGTGTAAAATGGTTCATCATACTCTTTTGTTTTAGCGATATCACAAAGGGCAACTATCTCAAACCCTGTTAAACTTTTAAGAACTCTATAATGGTTTTGTCCCATACTTCCAAGACCAATTAATGCTACTTTAACCATCTTCTAACCTTTGATTGATGCTACTATAAAGTCTTGTTGTTCTCGTGTTAAAAAAGGACTCATCGGAAGTGACATAATCCCTTTACTTACTTTTTCACTAACAGGAAAATCTCCCTCTTTAAGACCGAGATAAGCGAATGCTTCTTGTAAATGAAGTGGAATTGGATAATGAACAGCAGTTGGCACTCCAGCTGCATTTAATTGTTTCATTAGCTCTTCTCTATTTTGACAAAGAATTGAGTACTGAGCATAGACAGAAGTTCTTCCATCTAAGACTTGAGGAGCCTTTACATGTAAAGAGTCTTCAAGGAGCTTGGTGTATCTTTTCCCTATTTCAAATCTCTTTGCAACTTCATCTTCAAAATGGTTCATTTTTACATTTAAGATAGCAGCTTGAAGTGCATCTAACCTTCCATTGATACCGATGTATTTGTGCTTGTATCTCTCTTCTTGTCCATGGTTTAGAAGTACACGGATTTTGTGAGCGAGTGCATCATCGTTACAAAAAAGTGCTCCGCCATCTCCATAACATCCAAGTGGTTTTGAAGGGAAAAAGCTTGTACATCCGATAGTGCTTAGGTTACAACTTTTCTTTCCTTTATAATCTGCTCCAAAACTCTGGCAAGCATCTTCTATAACAGCTATGTTGTATCTGCTAGCTATCTCATTAATCGCATCCATGTCAGCAACTTGACCATAAAGAGAAACAGGCATAATCGCTTTTGTTTTTGACGTGATTTTCTCTTCTATTTTGCTAGCATCAATATTATAATCGTCTTCATTGATATCTACAAAAACTGGAACTGCTCCTAAAAATGCTATAACTTCGGCTGTTGCTATAAAAGTAAATGGAGTTGTTATGACTTCATCGCCAGACTTTACATCTAGTGCCATTAATGCAAGTAAAAGAGCATCTGTACCACTAGAACATACCATAGCATGTTTAGCACCAGTATAAGTTGCTAAAGAATCTTCTAGTTTTGTAACTTGTGGACCTAGTATGAATTGGGTTGATTCTAACACACTTAAAACTTCTTTGTTTATCTCTTCTTTATAATTTTCATATTGGGATTTTAGATCAATAAAAGGTATATTCATTTTTTTTGCCTTGTATGTAGTGTGAAGCGTATTTTATAGAAAAATTGCTTCATTAATGATTAGCGAAGTATAAAAAAAAATAGATAATGAAGTGTAAATAAAAGCCTCTAAGAAGAAAACTTTTTTCATCAATTATCCTAGTTTAAAATGCTTTTAGATAAAATAGATGAATTTTTTATAAATGGATGGATAACGATGGACGTTAGAGCAGAATTTTTAAACTTTTTTGAGAAAAAAGGACATACCCTTGTACCAAGTTCCCCTTTGGTTCCAGATGATGCAACGCTTCTTTTTACAAATGCGGGAATGGTACCTTTTAAAAGTATATTTACAGGTGAAATACCAAAACCAAATCCTCCACGAGCTACAAGTTGCCAAACTTGTATAAGAGCTGGTGGAAAACATAATGACTTAGATAATGTAGGTTACACTGCAAGGCATCATACGTTTTTTGAAATGCTAGGCAATTTTTCATTTGGTGATTATTTTAAAGAAGATGCAATCTCTCATGCGTGGGAGTTTGTTACAGAAGTTTTAAAACTACCAAAAGAGAAACTTTGGGTTACAGTTCATGAAAGTGATGAAGAAGCAGAAAAACTTTGGTTAAAGCATGTTCCTCTTGAGAGAATTAAACGTTTTGGTGACAAAGATAACTTTTGGCAAATGGGTGATGTAGGCCCTTGTGGTCCATGTAGTGAGATTTTCATAGACCAAGGTGCGGAGCATTTTAATGGTCCTGAAGATTATATGGGTGGCGATGGCGATAGATTTTTGGAGATTTGGAATCTTGTTTTTATGCAGTACTATCGAGATGAAAGTGGCACTTTAACACCACTTCCAAAGCCTTCAATCGACACAGGTATGGGGCTAGAGAGAGTAACTGCTGTTTGTGAGGGTGTTTTTAGCAATTATGATTCAACTCTGTTTATACCACTTATAAATGAAGTAGCAAAACTCTGTGGTAAGCCTTATATGTATGAAAGCGGAGCAAGTTATAGAGTCATTGCAGACCATATCCGTTCAGTTGCATTTTTACTTGCACAAGGTACAAACTTTGATAAAGAAGGACGTGGATACGTTTTAAGAAGAATTGCAAGAAGAGCTATCAGACATGGATATCTTTTAGGTATCAAAGAGCCTTTTATGTATAAGCTTTTAGATACTTTATGTGAACTTATGGGTGCATCATATCCTTATCTAAGAGAAAAAAAAGAGGCGATATCTGAGCAGATTCGTTTAGAAGAAGAGAGATTTTTGGCTACTATCGCTTCTGGGTTAGAGCTTTTTGAAGAGGAATTAAAAAAAACACAAAAAGTTTTTAGCGGAGAAGTGGCATTTAAACTTTATGATACTTTTGGTTTTCCTCTTGATTTAACTGAAGATATGTTAAGAGATAGAAATCTCGAAGTAGATGTTGCAAAGTTTGATGCTTTAATGAAAGAACAACGAGAGCGTTCTAAAGCTTCTTGGAAAGGAAGTGGGGATAAAGTAGCTCATGGTGATTTTAAAGCTCTTTTAGAGCGTTTTGGTGTAAATGAATTTGTTGGTTATGAGCATAGTGCTTTTCATGCCTCAGTTGTAGCACTTTTAGATGAAGATTTCAAGGAAGTTCAAACTTTAGATAAAAGTGGCTGGGCTATGTTTTGCCAAACACCTTTTTATGCTCAAAGTGGTGGACAATGTGGCGATAGCGGAGAGATAGTAGGCTATGGAAAAGTGGTTGATACTAAGAAGTTTTTTGATTTAAATCTCTCTTATGTGGAGCTAGAAAAATCTTTACATGTAGGAGATAAAGTTGATGTTGTAGTAGATATCTCTCGTAAAGAGATTGAAAAACATCACTCAGCAACTCACCTTTTACATGCTGGATTAAGAGCTATTTTAGGCGAGCATGTTGCACAAGCAGGAAGTTTAGTTGAAAAAGATAGATTACGATTTGACTTCTCTCATCCAAAAGCGATGAGTTTTGAAGAGATAGAAAAGGTAGAAGAGTTTGTAAATGATATCATAGCGAGTGGAGTTGATGCACAAGTTCAAAGTATGAATATTGAAGAGGCAAAACAAGCAGGAGCTATGGCACTTTTTGGTGAAAAGTATGGTGATGAGGTCAGAGTGGTCTCTTTTGGAGAAAAGAGTATCGAGCTTTGTGGTGGAACTCATGTGAGCAATGTTGCAAAAATCGGAAGTTTCTTCATCATTAAAGAGAGTGGTGTGAGTGCTGGTGTGAGAAGAATCGAAGCTATTTGTGGTGCTAGTGCATTAGAGTTCGCTAAAGAAATGAGAAAAACTTTGGCTGGACTTAGTGAAGCACTTAAACACAAAGACCCACTGATTGGTGTTGAAAAACTTAAAAATGAGATTAAAACACTCAAGAGTGAAGTAGAAGCCTTAGAAGCAAATGCGGGTAAAGCTGTTGCCTCTGAGAGTATCAACGGAGTAGAGCTTATCGTCGATGAACTTGGTGCTGGTGATATCAAAAAAGCGATAGATGAATTAAAAAATCAAAAAGAGAAAGTTGCTGTACTTTTATTTCAACTAAAAGAGGATAAAGTCTTGATAGCAGCAGGAGTAAAAGATGCTCCTTTAAGTGCAGGAAATTGGATAAAAGAGGTAGCACCAGTAGTTGGTGGTGGTGGCGGAGGGCGTCCTGATTTTGCACAAGCAGGTGGTAAAGACCCTTCAAAAATCAGTGAAGCTAAAGAAGTAGCGTTAGCGTTTGCAAAAAAAGCATTACAAGGTTAAGATTTGCAAGAATTTTTTATAGAGTTTTTTGGCTCCTTTGCTAGGATTATAGTATTTTTACATGTAGTGAGTGCTGCTCTTTTGATAGGGAGCTTATTTGTCATTCGATTTCTAATAAAACCAGTGTTTTTGAGTATACAAGACGAGGAGTTAAAACTCAAACGTTGTTTAGATTTTTTAGATAAATATTTTAAAATGATTCTACCAGTGATGCTCATTCTTATCTCTGCATCATGGATGATGAATATAGGACTAGGATTTGAGTATGCTAGTCCTATAACTTCCACATTTGTTCACATCAAAGAGGCTATTTGGCTATTTTTGGTATTTAATTTTGGGTTTATGTATTGGAAGTTTTTAAATGCTAAAAAAGCTTTCAAAACAAGAGATTTTTTTGAAGTTAATGAAAATGTCATCTTAGTGATAAACTGTTTAGTTCCGCTTAATCTCCTTCTTGCCCTTGCTGCTGCTTTTATGGGTGTAACTATACGAGGGTTTTAGATGCAAAAAATCATTCTTGCTTCAAATTCTCAAACAAGAGCAATGTTACTTCAAAAAGCAGGGATTTTGTTTGAACAAAAGAGTGCTAGTTTTGATGAAGAGAGCTTAAATATACTCAACCCTTCACATTTTGTTTATCATGCAACAAAAGGGAAAATGAACTCTTTTTTATCGCAGTATAGTGGGGATTTACCTGTGTTATGTGCTGATACTGTTGTCACATCTAAGGGAAAACTTTTACGTAAAGCAAAAGATAAAGAGGATGCTAGAAAAATCTTGCAAACTCAAAGTGGCAGTGTAGTCTCCATCATTACATGTATGATTTTAAAATCAAAAACAAGAGAGCTTATAGACCTCTCCTCCACTGATTATATTTTTAAAGAATTTGACAAAGATAAGTTAGAAGAGTACTTAAATACAGATGAATGGCAGGGAAAAGCAGGAGCTTGCATGGTAGAGGGGTTTTGCAAAGATTATATCCTAGAAGTAAGAGGGTATGAGAGTACAGCGATGGGACTTTGCATAGAAAAACTGTTACCTTATGTGTGAAAAAATGATGTATGAAAATGAATTAAAAGCGATTGTTAAAGCCAGTAGATTTAGAGAACGAAAGATTTATGATAACTCCTTGATTGATTTTGCTTCAAATGATTATCTAGGATTAAGCGAAAAAAAACAGCTATTAAAAAGAGCATATGAGCGAGTAAATATGTTTCCAACACATGCTCCAAAAGCTTCTTTGATGGTAAATGGCTATCATGAAATACACTATGAATTTGAAGAGTTTTTGTGTCGTCAAAATGGATTTGAAGCGGCGCATGTTGTAGGAAGTGGTTTTTTGGCAAATCTCTCTTTAATCGAAGCTCTTCCACGAAAAGCAGATGTGTTATTGATGGATGAAGAGTACCATGCTAGTGGTATCTTAGCATCTAAACTACTCTCTTGTGAGGTATGTTTTTTTAAGCATAACGATGCAGAGGCTTTGGAAAAACTCTTACAATCAAAAAAATACAAAAGAGCCATCGTAGCTGTTGAGGGAATTTACTCGATGAGTGGCGATGTTTTAAATAGAGATATTTTTGATGTTGTAGATAGATATAACACAGTTTTAATAGTCGATGAAGCGCATAGTAGTGGCGTTATAGGCAAGAATCTTTTAGGAGTTTTTGACCTTTACGATATATCACCCAAAGAAAATTATATTAAAATGGGAACTTTAGGAAAAGCTTATGGAAGTTATGGTGCTTACATTTTAAGTTCAAATCACATTAGAGATTTTTTACAAAATAGAGCTAAAGCACTCATCTATGCAACTGCTCCATCGCTTTTTGATATAGCTTTAGCTCATCAAGGAATGCTTTATATCTTTAAACACAAAACAAGATTACATCAAGAATTTTTAGCAAGAATAGACTTAATCCAAGAGTTGTTTTGCAAAGAAATCTCAGGACTTATTTTTCCTTATTATGTACAAAACTCTCAAGAAGTTTTACTACTACAAAAGCAACTTCAAAAAGAGGGATTTTTAGTGGGTGCCATAAGACCTCCTACTGTTAATGTTGCAATGTTAAGGATCATTCCTCGTTTAAATGTGGATTTTGAAGTAACAAAAAACTTTTTTAATAAACTAAAAGAGATGACATTTTGAGCTTTACATGTAAAGAATTAAAGATATACAATAAAGAAAATGTTTTAGTTGATATCTCTTTTTCGTTCCAAAAAACTTTTGCTTTGATTGGGGAGAGTGGAAGTGGAAAAAGTTTAACTCTTAAAGCACTTTTAGGAATGCTCCCAAAATCACTTCAATCATCACTTCTTTTAGAAAATGATTTTGAACTTATAGTGGGCAAAAGTATAGCCTTAGTGCCTCAAAATCCTTTTACAGCACTTTCTCCTCTTACAAAAATCAAAGACCAATTTTTTCTAAGTGAGCTTGAAATAAAGAGATATTTGAAGATGGTAGGGCTTGAAGAGAGTTTCTACGAGAGATTTCCTAGTGAATTAAGCGGTGGACAATTACAAAGAGTTGTCATAGCTATGGCGTTGAGCATCAAACCTAAGATTTTACTTTTAGATGAACCGACGACAGCACTAGATTCTAAGAGTAAAGAGGAGATAATAAACCTCATAGCTTCTTTACATGTAAAAGAGGATTTTTACCTTCTTTTCGTGACACATGACATAGAGATTGCAAAAGAAGTTTGCCAAGAAGTTGGTATCTTAAAAGATGGTAGATTAGTTGAGATTGGAGTGATGCGAGAGGTTTTAGAAAATCCAAAAGAGAGTTACACAAAAAATCTTATAAATTCTGGTTTTAAGGGTAGGGAGTTTCGAGTATGAAATATTTGGTTACACTATTTTTAGCAGGGGTATTAGTCGTCTTTGGTGGTTTGATTTATATCTATTCTTTAGTGCGTTTTGATGCTTATAAAATCATAGATTATAACCCACGATTAACTACACAGATTTATGATAGAAATGGTGAACTTATCGCTAATTTATTTGATAAAGAACATCGAATATATGTTAAATATGAAGATATTCCACCTCGCATCGTAGAAGCTCTTGTAGCCATAGAGGATACCTCTTTTTTTGAACATCAAGGGATTAATGTAGAAGCTATTTTAAGGGCTATTATAAAAGATATCAAAGCGATGAAACTTGTTGAAGGAGCAAGTACGATTACCCAACAGCTTATCAAAAACACTGTTTTAAGTCGTGAAAAAACACTGATTAGAAAATTAAGCGAAGCAGTTTTAGCTTTTAAGATAGAGAGTGAACTAGAAAAAGAAGAGATTTTAGAAAGATACCTCAATCATGTCTATTTTGGGCATGGATACTATGGGATAAAAACAGCTGCTTTGGGTTATTTTCACAAAGAACTTGATGCTTTAAGTATCAAGGAGATAGCGATGCTTGTAGGTTTGCCAAAGGCACCAAGTTCATATGATCCAACAAGAAATATGGATTTATCACTGAGTAGGGCAAACAGAGTTTTATATCGTATGTTTTCTTTGGGCTGGATTAGTGAAAAAAGTTATCGAGAAGGAGTCAATGAACAGCCTATCGTTTATGATGAAACACTCACTCAAAACAAAGCTCCATACGTCGTTGATGAGGTTATAAAAGAGTTAAGCCCAAAATATGAGGATTTTAAAAGTGGAGGCTATAAAGTTCATCTAGGGATTGATTTACGATTGCAAAATATCGCAAAAGAAGCTTTAAATCTTGGATATGATGAGATTTTGAAAAGACATCCAGATTCTAATACCTCTTTACTCAATGGTGCCATAGTCTCTCTTGATAGTAAAAGTGGAGATATTTTAGCTATGGTGGGTGGTGTAGATTATGAAAAATCTCATTTTAACAGAGCTACACAAAGTAAAAGGCAACCAGGAAGTAGTATAAAACCTTTTATCTATCAAAAAGCACTTGATGTTGGTTACTCTACTATGACTCAAATTCCAGATATTTCAAGGGTTTATACCGATAAAGCGACTGAAGAAGAGTGGAAACCAAAAAATTATGAAGAGAACTTTGAAGGTTTGATTAGTCTTAAAGAAGCTCTTGTTCATTCGAGAAATCTCGCAACTATTAACCTTGTTAACGCTCTTGGTATGGATAGTGTGTATAAAGAGTTAAAAAATGACGGATTTGAAAATATTCCTTATGATTTAACTTTGGCACTTGGGAGTTTTGGGATTTCACCTTTAGAATATAGTGGTTTTTACTCAATCTTTCCAAACTATGGGGTAAAAATAGAACCAATTTTAGTAAAAAAAGTTGAAAATAGATTCGGCGATGCTACTATCTTTGAGCCTCAAAGAGAACAAATTACTTCTGCTGCACAAGCATATCTCATGGTGGATATCTTAAGAACGGTTGTTCAAAGAGGTACAGGTAGAAGAGCAAAGGTTGATGGAATCGAAGTTGCTGGAAAAACAGGTACAACCAATAGTAACGTAGATGCTTGGTTTTGTGGATTTACCCCTGAAATTGAAGTACTTGTATGGTATGGAAATGATGATAATTCACCCATGAAAGAGTTTGAAACAGGTGGACGTGTCGCAGGACCTGCTTTTAGCCATTTTGTAAGCGAATATGTAAAACTCAATCCACAAACACAAAGAACTTTTAAAATCCCAGAGGGTGTTTTTTCTAAAAAATATGGAGATAGTATCGAGTATTTTACGGCAATTTCTCCATTACCAAAAGTAAGTAAGTATAATGAAAATGAAGAGAATGGATTGATATTTTAATGCGCTTGTTTATCGATGCTGATGCTTTTCCTAATCTTCTAAAACCTTTGGTATTCAAAGCAATCCAAAACAAAGCTTTAAAGACTTATGTTGTCTCGAACAAAAAAGTCAGTATCGGGGATTCCCCTTTTATTGAGTATATTATTGTTGCTCAAGGAGTTGATGAAGCAGATAACTATATCGTAGACAATGTTCAAGCTGGTGATTTGGTTTTAAGTGCAGATATCCCACTTGCTGATAGAGTTGTCTCAAAAAAAGCTAATGTTCTTAATTTTAGAGGTGAGTTTTATGATGAAGAAAATATCAAACATCATTTGGTTTTAAGAAATCTCATGAGCGAGATTAGGGATAGTGGAGAGATAACGAGAGGTCCAGCACCTTTTAGTGAGAAAGATAAAGGAAGCTTTGCAAACGGATTTAGTAAGTTTTTACAAAAAAGAAGATGAAGAGAGCTTAAGCTCTCTTCGTTTAAATTAGCAAGAATAAGTTGTTTTAAATTCAAATGCTGTTGGTCTTGCTTCGTAAGGCCAAACTTGTGTTTCAACCTTATAGTGTTGGTATGTATCGATAAAATCTTTTGTCATAACAGGCTTTAAGTAGTCATTGTCACGAATTAAAGCTTCGATTGAACCTCTTAGAGTATGAGGCATTTGAGGAATACCTTTTTCTCTGATTTCATCAAGTGAAAGCTCAAATAAATCTTCATCCATTGGGCCAACAGGCTCAGTTTTGTTTTTGATACCATCCAAACCAGCAAGTAACATAGCAGCAAATGCAAGATATGGGCATGCTGTTGAATCTGGGAATCTCATCTCAACACGAGTAGCCATCTCGCCAGCACCATAAGGGATACGGCAACTAGCACTTCTGTTTTGTGAAGAGTATGTTAGAATTGAAGGTGCTTCAAATCCAGGAATCAATCTCTTATAAGAGTTTGTTGAAGGGTTTGTAAATGCAGCAACACTTCTAGCATGAGTTAAGATACCACCGATATAATGTCTTGCAGTATCACTTAAATTACCATATTCACCCTCTTTGTAGAAAAGATTTTTGCCTTCTTTCCAGATAGATTGGTGAACATGCATACCACTACCATTGTCTCCATAAAGAGGTTTTGGCATGAAAGTAGCTGTTTTTCCATTTAAGTGAGCAACCATTTTAACTACATATTTGTATTTTTGTACATTGTCAGCTGCTTCTACAAGTGTTCCAAATTTAACACCAATTTCGCCTTGCGCTTGAGCAACTTCGTGGTGTCCTAAAACAACTTCAAGACCTACTTGCTCTAAAATTTGCATCATTTCAGCTCTTAAATCAACCATAGAATCTGTTGGTTGGCATGGGAAGTAACCGCCTTTAGTACGAGGTCTATGACCTGTGTTATATCCATCAGGGAATGATCTACCATCGCTCCAGCCACCCTCTTCAGAATCTACTTCATAGTATGAACAGTTGATTTCATCACGGATTTTAACATCATCAAAGATGAAAAATTCATTTTCAGGTCCAAAGTAAGCAACATCGCCGATACCTGATTCATTAAGGTGTTGTAATGCTTTTTTAGCGATACTTCTTGGACATTTTTCATACATTTGACCTTTATAGATATCATAAACATCACAAAATAGTATAACAGTTGGATCAGCTGTAAAAGGATCAAGGAAAGCAGTTTCTACATCAGGCTTTAAAATCATGTCTGATTTATTAATTGGTTGCCAAGCATCGATAGAAGAACCATCAAATGGCATACCATTTGTTAAGTTGCCTTCATTAATAGCACACATTCTATAAGTAAGGTGATGCCACGCACCTTTTAAATCAGTAAATCTTAGATCTACAAATTCAACTTCATTTTCTTCGCAATACTTGAAAAACTCTTCAATATTGTTGACAAATTTGCCCATATAATTACTCCTCGTTTAAATTTTTATAATTGTACCTAAAAAAGACTCATTAGATGTTTGAAAGAGTGATTAAAAATTAATCATTTCACGTTCTTTTTTTGAAAATATTGCACATTTTTTGTAACCATACTCTTTTGCATATTTTACTATCTCTTCTTTCATATAACCTATTTGTTCAGGTTTGTGAGCATCAGAACTAAAAGTGATGGGGATATCATATTCACAAAGCAGTTCCATTATCTCTTTGCCAGGATAAGGTTGTTTTATGGGCTTTCTATATCCAGCTGCATTAAGCTCGACTACCATATTTGCTTTCTTAATCTCTTTTATAGCATCTTTAGCAAGTACTTTTATCTCTTTTGTTGGTAAAAAATTAAAAACTTTTATGAGGTCTATATGCCCTACAATTTCAAAAAGATTTGATTTTGCGAGAGCTTTAATAGCATCAAAATACTCTTGCCATATCTTATTTATATCTTTGTGTTTATATTCTCCTATAAACTCTGGATTATCAAATCCCCACTCTCCTATAAAATGAACAGAACCTATAAGATAATCAACCTTTGCACTTAAAATTCTCTCATCCATATAGCCAGCTAAAAAATCAACCTCATATGCTAAAAGGATAGAAATCTCTTTTTTATATTTTTCTCTTACATCTAATATAGAGTTTTCATACTCTTGCATTTGATTAAAATTCATACGGTATTTTGTATCAAAATTCATCGGTGCATGGTCTGCAAAGCCAAAATATTTTATTTTTTCGTCTATTGCTTTTTGAACGTACTCGTCGATACTTCCTTCAGCATGGTTACACAAAATTGTATGGTTATGCAAATCTACGGACATAAAAAACTCACTTTCTTTGTTTGGTTTAAATAAAATTATATAAAAAGTTATATATAATGTAGCATAAAATAAAGTGTTTTTCTAGGAGTAACTAATGACACAAGAAGAACTAGATGCATTGATGGCTGGTGGACTTGATGAAGAAGAGACATCAGAAGGGCTAGAAGAGCTTCAAGAGGCTTCTGAAAATGAAGAAGAGATGATTGAAGATTCTAGTGAAGCAGAAGATGAAGAGATAGAAAAAGTTTATAAAGATGCACATGAATACAGAGCAGCAGCTCATATGGCATGGCCACCACCACCTCCAACTCAAGACCATAAAATGGTATATCAGCTAGATGATGTAACTAGGGATTCTGAGCTTAAAGCTGGCGAGGTTTTTGATAAACTAGAATCTGTAAATAACTTTATGATAGAAGCAGAAGCTAATGCAAACGAAGTTATCGCTTTGATAGATGCAAATATAGAACTTTTTAGCTCACTTTGTGAAAAGTTTCCAAAAGTTGAACAGTTTAAAAAGTCTCTAAAAGATAATGAAGAGATGAAAATCAAAGTAGAAGCACTTATCAATAGTGCTCAAATGGCAGAAGATGAAGTCATGATGACAATGGACATCATGCAGTATCAAGATATTCATCGTCAAAAAATAGAGCGAGTTATCAATGTTATGCGAGCTCTTTCAAGATATATGAGTAACCTTTTTGAAGGTAAGGTTGATGATGAAAAACGAGTAGGAAGTGCTGTTCATATTCATGGAGATGAAAGTACTGAAGATGTTGTGAGTAATGATGATATTGAAGCTTTAATAGCAAGTTTAGGAAAGAAATAGAAGTGCTTAAACCAGAGTTACTCTCTCCTGCTGGAAATTTTGAAAAGTTAAAGATAGCTTTAGCTTATGGCGCTGATGCTGTTTATGGTGGTGTGAGTCATTTTTCATTGAGACTACGAGCAGGCAAAGAGTTTACTTATGAGAGTTTTGAAGAAGCCATCGCTTATACCCATGCACAAGGGAAAAAGATTTATGTGACTGTCAATGGGTTTCCTTTTAATTCTCAGATAGAACTTTTAAAAAAACATATACAAAAAGTAGCTACTATGAATCCAGATGCATTCATAGTAGCTGCGCCAGGTGTTATAAAACTAGTCAAAGAGCTAGCTCCTCATATTCCCATACATCTTTCGACTCAGGCAAATGTTTTAAACTATCTTGATGCCTCAGTCTTTTATGAGATGGGGGTCAAGAGGATAGTTGCTGCTCGTGAGGTTAGCTTAAAAGATTTAGTGCAGATAAAACAAAAACTTCCTAATTTAGAGATTGAAGCTTTTGTACATGGTTCGATGTGTTTTGCATATAGTGGTAGGTGTCTCATCAGCTCTGTTCAAAGCGGACGTGTGTCAAATCGTGGAAGTTGCGCAAATGATTGTCGTTTTCCTTACACTTTATACGCAAAAAATGAAGAGAGTGGAACTCTTTTTAAGATAGAAGAAGATGAAGCTGGAACACATATAATGAATGCTAAAGATCTCAACCTTTCTAGTCACTTAGATGAGATTTTACAAAGTGGGGTTATAGATGCTTTAAAAATCGAGGGAAGAACAAAAAGTAACTATTATGTAGGGATTACTGCAAAAACATATCGCAGGGCTATTGATGACTTTGGTACTTCTCATTTTGATATTCCTTTATATGAAAAAGAGCTTTATACAACTAAACATAGAGGTTTTAGTGATGGATATTTAGTGAGTAGACCTTATGAAAAAAATGATACACAAAATTTAGAACACTCTATT
>DLUF01000058.1 GCA_002742765.1 Sulfurospirillum sp. UBA12182
TTTCTTTATAGTTGACTCCTTAAAAATTTGCTTTGCTTTTGTTATATCCTCACTTTGGCTAGATTTATCTCCACCAATTAATAATATAACTATTTCATCGCCTTTTTGTGTATAGTAAACTCTATATCCTGGTCCTGTTGGAATTCTAAGTTCACTTACACCATCACCTACAGATTTATGATCTCCAAAGTTACCATCTTTTATTCTATCTATTCTTCTAAGAATAGAAACTTTGCCTTTTATGTCTTTAAGCTTTTTTAGCCACTTTGAAAATGTATCTGTTTGTTTAATTATATACATAGTATTATTGTATCCTATTGGATACAAGTTTGTCAATAGTTAAGTTGGTTTCTTGAGATGCTTTTGTATGATTAGCACTAAGGTAGAATTGATTTACTGTATCAAGATTTGTATGCCCAAGTGATGCTGAAAGAATTGTACCAGCAGTACCCATCTCTCCCATTGCAGAAACTAGTATATGTCTAAAGTAGTGCATTGTAAGTTCTGGCATTTTTACAAATTCTTTTAAATGTTGTCAAACGAAGTGCTAAACTAGTCAGTTGAAAATGTAACAAGAGAGTTGCATTTTGATTAAAAACCTTAAGAAACCAGATTAAATTGGTTAAACTCCAAATTCAATTCAATTGAAAGGAGTTGAGTGCTTAAAAAAGGTGAAATTAAGATGATAAAGAAGTTTTTAGCTGAGGGTCTGAGTAAAAGTGCTATTGCTAGGAAATTGGGCATATCAAGAGATACAGTAAGACGATATGCAAATCTTCCAGATGATTATGTTCCACACATCAACAGAACTCCAGTGATTAACAGTGTTGATCCTTATTTGCCACATATTGCAAAGATGCTAGAGATGGCAGAGCAAACAAAGAGTGAAATTCCCTTAACAGTAATTTATGAAGAGATAAAGAAGTTAGGTTATGAGGGTAGTTTGCGTTGGTTACAACAGATTATTGGACGCTATGAGTTAAGAGCTCGAGCGAAAAGTGATGAGCCAATTATCAGGTTTGAAACCAAACCAGCCCAGCAGATGCAAGTAGATTGGGTAGAGTTTCCAAAGGATAACCTCTCAGCTTTTGTAGCAACCATGGGATATAGTAGAGCTTCCTATGTCGAGTATGTAAAAAATGAAAAGATTGAGACTCTAATAGGGGCTCATATGAATGCCTTTGCTTACTTTGGAGGAGTACCTAGGGAGTGTTTGTATGATAATATGAGAACAGTTATTGTAGGCAGGAATCATTATGGAAGAGGAAAACATAAATTCAATCCACTCTTTGAAGATTTTTCTAAACACTGTGGATTTAGCATTAAAGTGTGTAAACCTTACAGAGCAAAGACCAAAGGGAAAGTAGAGAGATTTAACCACTATTTACGGTATAACTTTCATAATGGACTGCGTGTAAGACTTGGAATGAAAAATTATGCACTTACTTTGGAAAATGCCAATGCAGAAGTTCTAAAATGGTTAGATATAACAGCTAATAGACGTATCCATCAAACAACACTGCAAATACCATTTGAACTGTTGGCACAAGAGCAGCTGCAACTGCAACCTGTGCCTAAGGCTTATCAAGGAATCCACCCCAAAGCTCTCATTGAAAGTGTAGCTAAAAAATATACTCCAAGCAACTCTTACAAAGAGATAGATAAGCTTTATATTCCAAACAGAGATATTCAATGTTATGATGATTTTATCCCAGTAATTGCCAATGTCATACTTCCAACAGGATTATATGGGAGTGTATTATGGAGTTAACCTTATCTATCGAAGAGCTATGCAAAGAACTTAATCTCTCAACAATTGCTATACAGTATCATGAGATTGCAACAATAGCAGCAAAAGAGGATTGGCAATATGCTCAGTTTCTACAAGAGCTACTTTCCCAAGAGTTTGAAAACAGACTAGGACGCTCTAAACATACTCTCACAAAGCTTGCAGGCTTTCCTGTGATAAAAACATTAGAGCAGTTTGATTATACTTTCTCAATAGGGGTAAACCGTAAACAAATTGAAGAGTTATCTAATCTAGCATTTATTAAAAAACATGAAAACATTATCCTCTTAGGTGAGAGTGGTGTAGGAAAAACACATCTTGCTATTGCACTTGCATACAAAGCAGTACAACATCGCTATAAAGTAAGATTTACAACTATATCAGAACTTTTAAGTCAAGCCAACAGGGCTAAAAAAGAGAAAAAATATGATAGCTTCCTCAAAGCTATCACGATGCCATCTGTTCTAGTGATTGATGAGATAGGGTATTTTAACATGAGTAAGGAAGAAGCTAACCACTTCTTCCAAATCATCTCAAAACGCTATGAAAAAAGCTCCACTATTTTTACCTCAAATCTTGTATTCAGTAAATGGGTTCAAGTGTTTGCAGGAGATAAGATAGTGACAACAGCTATACTAGATAGAGTTTTACATCATTCTCATATTATTAATATACAAGGAGACAGTTATAGACTAAAAGAAAAAAAAGACCAAGGAGTTTTACACTCAGAAATCTATAAGTTTGAAGCTAAATCTTCAAGCTTTGACAATCAAAAACAAGAGTTGGTTTAAGTTTCAATCTGCAACTTTCTTAGTTCAAAAACTGACGACTTCTGTGCTTCGCTTGACAGTATATGGCTTGCTCTATCTGGAGTTGTGCTTGGATATTCATCTGTATCGAGATGTTTTCATCTTGATAACTTTGTTTTATCTCTTCTAACAAAAGTTCAAAGTAAGCAGGAGTATCTAAAAATGAGAGTTGGTTTTGTTTATAAAGTAGTTCGTGAAGGTGTTTCATCGTGCTGATTCTGTTTTGTGTTGTTGTTAAAACCTCTTTTAGGTTTAAATCTTTTATGTCATCTTTTTGAAGTCTGATGAGAGAGACTATCATTTGCATGTTGTTTTTGACTCTGTGATTTAACTCTTTGAGTAAAAGTTCTTTCTCTTTAAGAGCGATTTTAAGGCTATCAGTTCTCTCTTCTACGAGTGTGGAAAGTTTGATTTTTTCATTTTCTTGTTGCTGTATCAGTTTTTTGTTTGCCAACTCTTTATCGGCTTGAAGTTGCTTTATCCTATCGGCAAGAGCGATGGAAAATATCATCGCTTCAAACACTAAAGCACTCTCTATGAAATATGGAAAATGTTGGTATATGTCAAAGACGCCTGTACTTGAAAGTTGCATAAAAAGGATAGCTAAGAAGATAGCACACCAACCAGCTAGGATGAAGTAGGCTTGTCTGTTTCTTTTAAAAGTAGCATATATGGTGATAAAGAGTAAAAATGCCAGTAAAGAGACTCCAGGGATATTTCTATACTTATTATACTCATCAGTTAGAACAAAAACGAAAACCGAGATGGGGAGAAAAACGATAAAAAAGTTTAAAATTTTGTTTAGATAAGGGTACTGTTTAGTGCGTAAAAAACTCTTTGTGAACAAAGCAAGTACAAAGATAGGGAAAGAGGAGATAACAGAGGCATAAACGATACTTTTGATTATCCACCCTTGGTCTAAAAGATAGGTTATCCCGATACCTCGATAAATCGTATGGTGTATGATAACTCCTAAAAGATACAAAAAGTAAAAAAGATAACTCACATCTTTTGTAAAAAAGTAGATGAAAAGGTTATAAAATCCTAAGATGAGCATCGCCCCAAAGAAAAGGGCAAGAGCGATTTGGTGTTTTATCTCTTTTTCATAAAAACTCTGATAATCCCAAAGACGCAGTTGTATGATGAGTGTTGTTATATAAGAAGAAGCCTTGAGATAGTATGTTTTAGTTTGATTTGGAGCTAGTTGAATCTCAAAGATAGGATTTATAGTGCTTCGGTTTTTGTTGATGCTAAAAAGCCCGTCTTTTTGAGCTAGATAAGCTCTATCAGGGTCGTAAAAAGATAGATGTGTTGAAATCGGGTTGTTATACTCTAGAATTTTGTTAAAAGTTTTATCAGTTTTATTTGTAAGGCTAAAACGAATCCAAACATCAAAATCAGGAGAAAAGCCATAGCCTAAAAGGTTTTTGTCGTTGTTTTGAAACTCTATATCGTTTCTTAAAATCTCTTCGATGGTAAGTTTTCTACTTTTGTCTATATGTATTTTCGCATTTGGCAAGATTTCTAAGAATTTGATATCATCTCGAATCTCAACAGAGTTTGCATACGTATATAGTGCAAAAATAGATAAAAAAATAAATCTAAAAGTTCCCATAAATCCTCTTTTACATAAACGAGGGATATTTTAGCAAATTTTTACAAAGAGAAACATTTATATAAATAAGGTAAAAAAAGGGGGGGGGAAAAGGTGGATGGGGATAAGGGATTCGAACCCCTGAATGACTGGACCAAAACCAGTTGCCTTACCGCTTGGCTAATCCCCAATGATTCAAAAGACTGGTTGCGGGAGACGGATTTGAACCATCGACCTTCGGGTTATGAGCCCGACGAGCTACCAAACTGCTCTATCCCGCGACATTCTCAGGTTTCACTTGGTTTAAGTGAGGTGAAATTATAGTTGATTTTTATTTGTTTGTCAAGAGCTTTGTTGTACAATTACAAAAATTTTAATCCAAAGTAGGAAATAAGATGTCTGCACTTGAAAGAATAAAACAAGCAATTGAAGATATGAAGCAAGGTAAAATGGTTGTTATGGTAGATGATGAAGATAGAGAAAATGAAGGTGATTTAGTTTATCCTTCTACCTTTTCAACACCTGAAAAAGTTAATTTTATGGCTACACATGCAAAAGGTTTGATCTGTGTTGCCCTCTCAGAAGATATAGCCAAAAGACTAGAGCTAGTACCTATGGTAAAGAACAACGACTCACAGCATGAAACAGCGTTTACTGTCTCTGTTGATGCGAGAGTTTGCTCAACTGGTATCTCAGCTAGTGAACGTGATATCACTATCAAAATCTTGGCTGACTCGTTAAGCAAAGCAGGGGATTTGGTAAGACCAGGTCATATCTTTCCACTTATCGCAAAAAAAGGCGGTGCATTAGTAAGAACAGGTCATACAGAAGGTTCAGTTGACCTTTGTAAATTAGCAGGTTTAGTTCCTAGTGCGGTTATCTGTGAGATTATGAAAGAAGATGGTACTATGGCAAGACGTCCTGATTTGGATAAGTTTTGCGCAGAACATGGACTAAATATAGTCTATATCTCAGATATTGTTGAGTATAGGATGCAACACGAACTTTTAGTACGTCAGATAGCAGAATCAAAAGTTGATTTTCTAGGTTCTGAAGCGAAAAAGATAGATATGGTTGACCATGAAGATAACCACCATGTAGTTTATGCTTTTGGCGAGATTAAAGAGGAGTGTGCAGTAAAGTTTCATAACATCATGCCAGATATCGAACTTTTCTCAAATGATAAAAAACTCCAAAATCTTTTAAATGCGATAGAACATCTCAAAGCAAACGGTGGTGTTCTTATCTTTTTAGATAACGAAAACTCAAGACAAAAAGAGATGAAAGAGTATGGTGTCGGTGCGCAGATACTCAAAAAACTGGGCATCAAAAAAATCCATCTCTTAACAAGCTCAAAAGGAAAAGAGTATGTTGGACTTGGTGGTTTTGGTTTAGAGATAGTTGAAGAGTTATAAAAGCCTTAAGATTTTAAGGCTTTTTTCTCAAGATTGAGTAGAAACTCTTTTCTCCAAAGCTCTCCACCATATCCGACAAGTTTACCATCTGCACCTATGACCCTGTGACAAGGGATGATGATAGAGATGGGATTTTTGTTATTTGCCCCGCCCACTGCTCGAACTGCTTTTGGGTTGTTTATAGAGGTTGCTATCTCTTTGTAGCTTTTCGTTTGCCCATAAGGAATCTTGGCTAACTCTTGCCAGACACTTTGTTGAAAAGGTGTCCCTTTAGAAAACTTTATAGGGATATCAAACTCTCGTAATTCTCCTTTAAAGTAACTGTCTAATTGCTCTTTACATGTAAGGATGATTTGTGGTAAGTTTTGAGTGTTTTGGGCTTTACATGTACAAAAAGTAAGTTCCTCTAAAGCTTCGTTAGAACAGACAAGTTTGAGTGTACCGATGGGTGAGTTGTAGTGATAAATCGTTTTCATAGAGGTATTATATCCTATATCTTTGTGAAGGGTTAGTGTTTTTGATTTTCAAAAATTTCTTACGAATTTATTTATTTTATTTAAGATATAATAATTTGATATAAATCCCTATAAAATCATTGGAAATGGTGCTTTGGCTACTCAATAAACTAAGATGATAGCTGATGAATTGGTGAATTAAGGATTACAATGAAAATAAGAGTTTATTACGAGAAAGGAAACTTTTACTAAAAACCCCTATAAAGCCCATAAATAAAGGGTTTTAAATTTTCATAACTCCTCAAAATTTACCCTTTAAGAAAATCTTTTTGTCACAAGAAATGACACATCAAATCCACTTTTTGACACTTAAATTTTCCATTTCTTTTTAGAGCTATCTTTGGGGCTATCTTTTATATTTTCTTATTTGTATTTCCCATAAAATAGAGTTATCTTAGTTATCTGACTTATCTTTTATATTTTTTGCATTAAAAATATGAATACCTATAAAGATATTTATAAAAGGAAAAAAACAATGAACGATATAAACCCAACTACAGGCTTACCGATGTCAGGTGGAGGAATTGATGCAGGTGGCACACCATATGGTGGAAATAGTTCAAATAGTTTTGATGATGGAACTAGTGAATCAGGCTACGATGGTTTCAATAATATTGCTAACTACTGGAGCTGGAAAGTTGATGTTGTAATTATGCTGATTGTAATTGGGGTAAATGTTTATTTTTGGATAGATTAAACATATTGACATTTTTAAATATTTTCAGTAAAATTAATTAAATTTATTGAAAATAGAAAGGAGTAAGAGATGACCAAACCAATCACTCAAAGAGTAAAATCAAAAATATCTTCATTATCTGACGGTGTTGCTTTTGCTTCAAATAGTTTTCATTTTCTCAATGCCAATAAAAACAGTATAGAAAAAGAGCTTTCAAATTTAACAGCTCAAGGGATCATTAGAAGATTTAGAAGAGGGATATACTACAAACCTCAAAAAAGTACTTTATTTGGCGAAGTGTTGCCAAGTCCTAGTTCTATTGCTAAAGCTATTGCAAAACTAAGTGATGCACATATAGTTCCAGACGGTTCTATGGCATTACATATGTTAGGATTATCTGACCAGGTCCCTATGAGATATATCTATCTTAATGATAAACTTCACAAAAGCGAGTTTGTAGGGAAAACTGAGATCGTATTTAAAAGAATAAATCCAAAAAAATTAATAGCTAGTGATAAAAAAGCAGGTCTTATTTTAAGTGCTATGGAGTATGTTGGAAATGATTCTTTTAGTGACCAAAAACTTATTTTGGATTTTGCAAAAAGATTAGATAGTGATGATATAAAAGATTTACAAAAAGCTTCAAAAGGGTATCCATTATGGGTGCAACAAAAAGTACAAGAGATGATACATGAAATACATTAAAGAGTTGCTAGATTTACCACCTGATGAACAAAGAGCTGCACTATCATATGTAGCTACACAAAAAGGATTGCCTCAAGTTGTGGTAGAAAAAGATTTGTGGGTAACTATACTACTTCATATTTTATTTGGAGAAAATGGCTCAAATGGAATTTTGTTTAAAGGTGGCACATCTTTATCTAAAGGATTTAATCTTATTGATAGATTTTCAGAAGATATTGATGTGACATACTCTATAGATACCCTTAAAAAGCATTATGGAGAGTTTGAAAATCCTTGGGATTACTTCAATGAAGATGCTACTTGGTCAAATAAGAAACTTGAAAAAGAGCTAGCAAATCTAAAAAACATTGGTCAAAAATATACTGATGAAGTTTTACTACTAATGGTACAAAATGAACTTAAAAAGATTACAGATTTGAAATTTGAAGTTATCTCCCAAGATGAGATGACTTTGTATATTCACTATCCACAGTTGCTAGAACAAAGTGAGTATGGGGGAAGTTATGTAAAACCTGTAGTAAAAATAGAAGCAGGTGTAAGATCTGCTAGAGTTCCAACTATCAAAAAACAAATCGATAGCTTTTTTGAGCAAGTTTTAGAAAAAAGTAAGCCTATAGAGGTTGAGATACTAAGACCCGATAGAACATTTTGGGAGAAAGCTACGATACTTCACGCTGAAAACTCAAGAAATGAACCAACAAGAATAGAAAAACGAAATCATATGAGCAGACACATCTATGACCTAGTAAAGCTATATCATAGTGAATATGGACAAATAGCGATAAATGATTTAGAGCTTTTAGCTGATGTAGTAAGACATAAATCAACTTTTTATAAAGACAATAAAGCTAACTATGAAAATGCAACACCATCAAGTATCAAAATAGTTCCAACTTTAGAGTTAAATGATAGTTTTAAAGCTGATTATGAAGATATGGCAAAAAGTATGATAGTTGGCGATGCTCCTAGTTATGAGGAGTTGATTGAGGTTTTAAAGAGTGTTCAAAATACTTTGAAAAGTAATTAATAAGTTTAACAGGTATTCAGTCATATAATATGAGTGATTAGATATAATTTCGAAAAAAATTAAGGGAAGTTGTGGTAGTACTAGATTTATTTTCAGGTGCTGGCGGATTGTCAGAGGGCTTTTTTAGAGTTAATTCTACTTTTGTAGGGCATGTTGAGGCGGATGCTTATGCGTGTAAAACTTTAAAAACTAGAACAGCCTATTGGAATCTAAAAAATACAAATAAACTTGAAATCTATTACGATTATCTTCTTAAAAAAATTTCAACTGAAGAGTTATGGCAAATCGCTGGTGTTTCAGACTCTCAAGATGTAATAAATAAAGAAATTTCTAACAATACTTTTGATGATATAGTTAATACTGTTAAAAGTAATTTAGCATCTAAAAATTTAAACGGTGTAGATGTAATTATTGGTGGACCTCCATGTCAAGCTTATTCTGTAATAGGTAGGGCAAGGATGAAGGAAGCTGTAAGTTGTGATCCTAGAAATTTTTTATATAAATATTATGTTCAATTTCTTGAAACATTTAAACCAAAGATGTTTATATTTGAAAATGTTCCAGGACTTAAATCTGCTGGAAATGGACAATACTTTGAAGATTTGAAAAAAGCTATTGATGATACGGGTTATCACATAGAATTAGATGAGTTAATAGCATCTGATTTTGGTGTTTTACAAGGTAGAAAAAGAATTATTATTGTTGGATGGAAAAAAGAAAACGACAAAAAATATGTATATCCAGATTTTGAAAAGATTGTTAACGATAAGTATTTTGTATCTGATGTATTAAATGATTTACCAAAAACAACTCCAGGTGCAAAGATTGAAGGTAAAAATAAATATACAAAACCAGCAAATCAATACCTACAAGACTCAAATATCAGAGATGAAGGTTTTGATATATTGACGCAACATGAAACTAGACCTCATAATGATAGAGATAGAGAAATATATAAAGAGGCTATTTTAGCATGGGACACAAGAAAAGAAAGACTTTGTTATAAGGAGTTATCAACTAGAAGATCTGATTTAATAACTCATAAAAATACTACATCTTTTACAAATAGATTTAATGTCATAAAAGCTGATGAAAGAGCCTCGCATACTATTCTTGCACATATGGCAATGGATGGACATTATTATATTCATCCAGATATAAAACAATTAAGATCATTGTCAATTAGGGAAGCTGCAAGATTACAAAGTTTTCCGGATGATTTTTATTTTGAAGGACCAAGAACTGCAATTTTTAGACAAATAGGAAATGCTGTTCCACCTAAGATGGCAGAACAAATTGCTAAAAAGATTCAAGAATTGATTTAGTTATAAAACACTAGCCATGCCTTCTTCTTGTAGCCTATCAATAGTTTGAATAATTTTTTTAGACTGTGAATCTGATGGATATTTACCGCTAGGAATTAAATTCAAAAGCATATTTTCTGATTGAGAAATCAAATTGTTTTCTTTTCCAAATTGAATAATTTCACTCCATGTATTTGGTTGAATTTGATATAGTTTTTTTAACCTTTCCATTTCATTCTCAATTTTTTGTTCTTTTTTTGCTTCTTTTAATTCATAAGTTAACTCATCATCTTCAAGTAGCGATTCTATAAATTGTTCACTAAGTGTAAGATCATTAGTGTGATTTAAGATATCTTTTAATTTTGTCCAACATAACTCTTTTTTACACCATTCAGATACATTGGTAAAGTTTTCAGGTGTATTTGTAATATAGCTATTGACGTATTGACTTATAGATATAATCTCATCTTTAAAAATTTGACTTATTTCTTGATTTTTCCAGATTTGTGAAAAATTAATATTCTTTTTTTCTTTACTTAACAAATAAGAAATTGTAGATAATGTATACGCAACAATATTTGCTTTATATCCCCCATACCATGGTTGACTATAAATAATACTGTCACATTCTTTGAATATGATTGCTTTTGCAATAGCATGTTGGTAATATACATCATTAAATTCTTTATCGTTTTTATTCCATTTTGGAACTATTATTTCTCCAAATTTGTCAAAATTCTTTTGAGCTCCTAGACTTACTATGTGCGGAAGATTTTCCCATACCATCATATATTTTGCTAAATCTGTTTTTGTAAACATTTGTGATTTTGGATTAGTAGCTTTAAATTCTTTCTTTTGTGCATCTGTAAGTTTAGATTGAACTTCTAGATATTGACCTTTAGCTCGCTCATAGAACCATTTGGTACCTTTGAGTTCACCACTCTTAATTGGAGCCCAAATTCTTCGAGATTTTTCTTCAATTCTTATATGGTAAACATCATTTGAGAAGAAATCTGAATCACTTACTTTATTTTGAGTATTAGCAAATTTAGAAATATTTGGAACAACCTCATTTACTTTATCGTCATCAATTATTGTTAATTTCATTTGAACAAAAATATCATCTAGAGGAACCTTGTCAATTTTTCTAGTATTAAACAATGAAGCTGTTGTTTGTCCTCCATTTACAATTTGAAAATTTTTTAGCTTAGTAATTAAATTATTTTCATCTAATTCAATATATTCAGCAGTTGCAGTGATACCATTGTTATAAGCGAAAAACATACTAGGATCTTCATTGATAGTTTTTCTTATTCCTTTATTGATTTTTCCTCTAAATTGTAAGAAGCTTCGAACATTTGATTCTAAAAGTCTTGCACCATACTTCTCATATAAATTAGCAAGAATATTTCCATTTACAACACATAGATATGAATGATATGGAGATTTTTCAATATGTGCCGGCAATGCAGGTATTTTTGTATTGAAATCTTCTGTAAAATCAATTTCAAGAGACTCTTTTTTATTTTTAGAAGTTTCAATATCGTATAACCTATTGATATCCCAAATATCATATGTAACTTTATATCCATCTATTTGCTCAGTTGGTAAACTTCTAACTCGTTGACTTAATTTTTTATTACTTATGATTACAATATTTATATCAGTAAACTTATCTTGATTATGATATAGAAAATGTGAAATAGCATGCCCAGGAGAAGTTTCTTCAAGATCTTTAAATAATTGTTTACTAATAGATTGAGAGAAAAATTTAATTACTTTTCTAACACTAGCATCAATTTCTGATTGCAATAAATTCTTTAATTCCAAATCATCTTCATATTCACAAATAAATAGGCTCAATATGCCTCTGTCAGCAATAAAATCATATCCATCTATTTTCATTCCCATGCTTTTTTTAATAAATGGAAGATAAGAATAATCTTCAACAATTCCATCATCTATTAAATATTCCATAGCTTTTTCAAAGAATTGAACAGCTTTAAAATCTTCACTCACATCTGAAAATGCATAAATTTGTTGTTGAAAATCATTATAAAATTCTTCAATAGTATTCATTTTAGTTTACCTCTTATTTTTTCAATTATATCAACTACTATATAGTCTTTACATTTTTCAAGATTAATTTTATATGTTAAATCAACTATACCATTAGGTTTTGATATTATTCTTGGAAAATCATCACGAACATGATATATCTCATCATGAATAATGCTAAAGTAAAGTTCTTTATACTCTTCTAATTCAATAAAACCATACGCAAATAATAAATTATCTAATCTCTCGCAACTATCAATATCATCAATGTTTATTAGTTTTTTAATGTCAAAAATTAAATCATAGATATTAAAAGAGTCAAGAGATGTTTTTGAGCTTTCATTAAGAGTAACTACAAAAAGAAATAAATTGTCAAGTTCTGAAAACATTTGTTCAAATGATGATATCGTAATACTGTTTACTGAAGATTTTGTTTTCACTTCAAGCGTGGAATTTAAAAACTCAAAATCGTGAACAGAACCTAGGGGTGCTTTCCAAAAATTAAGCACTTCATCTATTGAAAAATTTGTTAGCAGCTTTTTAAAAAGATGTAATTCACCAATTAATCCTTTTAATTGATTTTTATCAATTTGTTTGTTATTGTTTTTTAAAAAATATTGCCACTGTGATAATCTTTTTAAAATTTTTTTAATCGCAATTAATTCATCGTTTAATTGTTTGGTTGTATTCATCAAATCTGAACAAATTATGTAAAATAAATCTGCATTAGATATGTCTTGCAAGGTTAAAACAAGTTGTTTTTTTTCTTTCAAGCTACCAACATTTATCGTTAGTCCATTTAGATTTGGTATTTTTTCATTGATTATAATATCTGAGTTAGTATGTAAAACGAATAGAAGATGTCCATAAGAATCTTTTGCCCAATAAAAATCTAAAATACTTTCTTTATCAGCAATAATTGCATTAAAATCGATTTTATTTGTTGAATCTTCTATTTCATCCCATGGATTATTCTTCATCGTCAATATCCTCATCTAATAAATTGTTATTTTCTAGCCATGTTCTATTTACGGTATAAGATACTGATTTTGACTTTTTGCTATTATAATTTGCTTCGCCAGGGAAACTTATGCCATAAGCTACCACACTTATTGGATATTTATATGGTGCTTCATCTTTACTTTTTTCTTGTATGTCTAAAATATGAAGAATAAGTAATGGTTTTTTACGTAATTGTCTATAGTCTGCACCACTTAATTTTTTTCCATTAAATGTTTTAGCAAGATTTGCAATTTCTGTTTGATCTAAACCAATTTTTTCATCGCTTATACTTCCAACTCTTGATTTATTTCCACTAACTTGAATAGTTTTATCATCAATAAAAGAACTTCTTAATTCTTTATAGATCGTTATAGATTCATTAATTATTTCATATCCGCTGTCTTTATTGCTATTAGTAATGATTGCTACATCAAATGAATTTAAATTTTGATTTTCTAGGTATTTTTCAACGCATTTGTAATCAGTTTTTATATTTAAAGGATGATTGTTGAATTTTTTTATAAATTCTAATACTAATTCAGAGTCAATATTACGCCATAAAAAGTTTTTAGTTTCATTTGCATCTTGAGGTTTTCTAGATAGTTTTGTAACGAATTGTTTTAGTGTTACAAGATTTTCTTGAACTTTTATTTGTTCAGACAATAATTTTCTTGTTTCAATTAATTCTCCATAATAGTCAATTGAAATAGTTGCATTCGCTGAATGACGCATTTTATTTTTAGCTGTTATTATTAAAGATTCTTCATGATTTTTAACTTTTAATCCATACTCTCTAGGAGTTAGTCCATGGTCATTCATGATTTTAAATTCTTCTCTAAGTTCTTCGGTTGACTCAGTAATATGCTTGTACCAATGTATAGCTTCATTTCTCATGTATATTTTACATATATCTTCATAACCATTTCTATACCCGAACCATCTACCCATTTGTAATAAAGTATCATACATTTTAGAATTTCTTAAAAAATAGCTGACAGTAAGTCCTTCTACAGTAAACCCTCTTGATAAACTATATCCACCAATTGTGATAGCATTTAGCCCTTCTTGTTTGTATTTATCATAATCAAGCTTTTCGTCATTTTTTGTTTTGCTGTTAACAAGGAAAATTTTTAAATTGTCTAATTCATGTGTTATTTTTCTAATAATTTCTTCAAAAGTAAAATCTTTAGTATCTATTGTCTTATTCCATAAAAGGAATAATGAGTTAATTAATTCATTTTTTAACATATCATTTAATGATTTATAAGAGTTATACCTTATAACATTTGAGAGTTTTTCTATATAAATTGTGATTAAATCTTTTACTTGATTTTGAATTTCTACTCTAAAGGATACATTTACTAACATAGAGGTATGAATACTTTTTACTTTTCGTAGCTTTTTGATTCCAATTGTTAATAGATAAAAGTTGATAGCTTCAAATAAACTTTCTGGTAAATATTCCACAGTATCATCTTTTTTCAATTTATCATGTAATGAACCTTCTGTATAATCAATATCTTTTATTGTTACAAGCATAGAATTGTCATCTTCACCAAAGATTTTTTGTGCGCCAATGTAACTATCTGGACTTTCTAGAGAGACTATAAAGTCTTCTGGAAATAGATCCACTCCATATTCATCTGTTTGAGAACTTGGATGAATAAAAATATTTGCAAATGGTGTTGCTGTGTAACCAACATAACTTCTTACTGTAAACATATTTAGAATGGTTCGAATTTGTCTATTGATAGTTGTTGATTTATTTGGATCTTTATCTGTATCAATTGATGCATTATCTGCTTCATCATCAATAAGTAATAATGGATAATTCAAATATTCTGATTTAGTCTGATTTGTTTCTAACCATTCAATAACATTTCTTAATGTTGTTGGATTTTTTTTAATAACCAATATAACAGGTACATTTGATTGTTTAGGATTAAATCCTAGTGACTTTGCAACATTTGTCTTAAAATCATGTTCACTATTGGTAAAAGAAAAAGGTCTATCAACTTCTCCATATTTTGATACACCTATTTCTTGGGGTTCTGCAAATCTGTCAAAACCTATGAATCCACTATTGACTCTCCCTTGAGTCTGCTTTCTTAGGTTTTCATGTACTCCTGTAATCAAAATGATAAGCTTGTATCCAACATCAGAGGCTTTATTGATTAAAGAAAGATAGTTAGCAGTTTTTCCAGATTGAACATTTCCCATTACAAGACCTTTTTTGATCTTTTTCACTTGTAATGTAGGATTGGCCATAAAATCTAATATTTCATCTGTTGTTTCATATATTTTGTCAACAACTTGTCTAGAAAAACCTTCTTCTTCAGTTAAATATTTTTTATATCTATCTGAATAACTTGTTTGTATATTTTCTAATGTATGTAACCATGGCTCTTTCTCTTTTGACATTATTATTGAAGCATTAGGAATTTTTGTAACTTCGTTTGCAGAAATTTCTCTACTTAATCTATCAATATCTTCAGGTGTTAATTGACAACCTTGATCTTCTAATTCAAACGATTTTGAGTTTAATAATTTTTTCACAAAATCATATTCTGGAATAAAATTCTTGTCTTTATAATTTAAATAACTTTTTACTAGACTTCTTGCTAAATTCAAACATTTTTGACTCATTATAATGCCTTTTCTACAAAGATTTTCCAATCTTTTTTATATAAATTAAATGGTTCTGTATTTTGAAATAAAGATGCTAATTCTTGTGCGGTCATTAAATCTTTTTCATCAGATATTTTTTTTAAAGCTAATTTTTCTATAAATTCATTTGAAATATCTGTAGTATTAACTTTTTTTGGATTATTGTTCCCTAAGTCTGCATATAGTGCATCTTTTGGCAAAAAACTTCCCACTAAATCTAAAATTTCATTGAAATCATCTTGAGCTTTTCTATCTAAATTGTTTAAAAAGTTTTGTATTATTGGATGCTCTTTATTGATACTATATTTAATTTCACCACGTGCAGCATATCGTTCCCAAAATGAAATATTAGTTGTTGTACTACGGTGTCCTCTTGCGGTGTAAACTTTTGAAGATGCACCTGAAATTTTTTCAATAATTTTACTTAATCTTCGCCTTATTATAGATGGTGGAGATGCATAAGATTTTCTGACATCAATTTTCCATAAACTATCTAAATTATTAGGTAAATCTATTTGAATTCTTGCCAGTTTAAACATTTCTGATTGTCTTATAATTCTAAACCAAGTCCCTGAAATAAGTAGTCTTTTGTTTCTATATACATAAAACCCTTGATTTTTTAAATAACCACCATCTTCATCATAATAATCATATTCTTTTTGAGATAATTTTGAATAATGAGGCAAAATATAGGGTCTTATAATAATTTTTTCATCATTTAAATTTATAATTTCTTCTTGTAGCTCTTGAGTAGCAATATGGGCACTATGAAATGGATCAAAAGGTTCTATAGCTTTCCCATTTATAAAGATATTTATTTTATTGTTTCCTTTTAAAAATCTATGAAATATTAATGCAATATGTTTTTCTACTACTCTCATTTTTTCATAAATTGTTTCTTCTGTTATTGTATTTACTGTATTGTCGATAATCCTATCTGTTTTCTCCCAAATAACTAAAGTACCATTATCATTAAGCTCAGAAAATTTGTATATTTCATTAAATTCATCGTGATTTAAAAGTTGTAAAGTCCAATCTTCAGTTTCTGCAACATAATCTAAATCCCATACCGCTGCACTAGTATTCTTATTTTTAGAGCTAACTACAGTTAGTTTTCTACATTGAGAAAATGATGCTGTTTTCAATCCTAAGCCAAATCTACCTAAATCATTTTTTGTTCTTTCATCAAGTGGATTTTTTGTTCCTGGTCTCATGGCTTCAATTAGTTCACTCTCATCCATTCCATAGCCATCATCTAAAATAGCAAGCTTTAATGCATTGTTTTCAAAATCAAAATAGATGTTAATATTGTTAGCTTCGGCTGTAATACTATTATCAATAATATCTGCTACTGCACTTTCAAATGAATATCCTATATCTCTTAGTGATTCAATTAGAGATGTTGCTCTAGGTAGTAATTGTATAGGTTTAATAATTTACTCCTTCGACAAAATTTATAAATAATCTTAACATACATAAATTACCTAACTTCATCACTCAAACCTTTTAAAGTAAATCTCAAGGTTCTTTCTAACCTCAAGTTTTAACTCATCTGGAATGATTATTCCAATGTGTGGGATATACCTTTGTATAGTAGGAATTATCTCCATCAAGTCTGTTATGATGATTTCAAGTTCAAGTGAGCCATCATCATATTTTTTGATAACTCTTTGAGTAGGATTAAGAGGTTTTCGTAAAAAATACCGTGAAACAGTTTCATCTATAAATAGTTCTACAGTTATTGGTTCATTTTCAGGTTTATAGTAAGCTGTAATAGCATTATCAAAAGTTTTTACTATCTCTTTATCAAACTTGTAGTTTGCATTTAATACTTCAATCTTTTTGATAGTATTTAGATGAAATGTTTTTATCTTTTTATCTTGAGGTTCAAAAACTATTAAATACCAATATCCTTCAAGATTTAAGATTTTAAGAGGATAAACTTCTCTATCTTTTTTATTATAAGTACATTGAATTATATTTCTTGATTCAATAGCATTTTTGATTTGGATAATTTCATCTTTGAAATTATCTATCTTTTCAACTGATGATTTTTGATAA
>DLUF01000003.1 GCA_002742765.1 Sulfurospirillum sp. UBA12182
ATGCCGAATTACGCTGCCATATAGTTCGACAGATACGGCCACCACCGAGATCTTCAATATTCCCCTACACGACGCTCTTCCGATCCTAGCATTACTTTTCACTACACCATCTGTGTAAACTCCACGAAGACCAAAACCTATGGCAAACTTATCGCTTACCAAATAAGACATTGTTGGATTTACTTCTATAATTTTTAGAGTAAATTCTTCTGCAGTTGCTTTTCCATAAGCTTCATCCCATCTTTTTGAAAGACCACCTGGTGCTACGATAGAAAGACCATATCTAAGATTTCCTTGCTTTGGTGAAACATAGTGCAAAGTAGGCATTATAAAATTCTCTACTTTAGAATCACTATTATTACTTGAAGTTGTTGCATCTGTATACTTTATCTTTGGTAAATTTATATAAGTAAGAGCTGTTTCCAAACTTGCTCCATCTTCCATAAAAGCCATATTTGCAGGGTTATAATAACTCGCATCCGCCCCATTAGCTCCTGCAACATAAGCAGCACTTAATGCGGTTGAGTTGAGCGATTGTTCAGGGATTCTCCATCCAGAAGCACTTAAGCTTACAGCACCTAATGCAACCACCGCTGCAACACGTGAGATTTTTTTCATACATTGTCCTTAAAAGTTTATTTATCAATGAGTGAGTATAAAAGTTCAATCTCTTGTGCCCATATACTCTCATCGATAGTTTCTAGTACCATTGGAATTTCATCTATACGCTCATCATTCATAATGAGTTTAAATGCCTCTAAACCAATCTCACCACACCCGATGGAGTGGTGTCTATCTACTCGACTACCAAGCTTTGACTTAGCGTCATTTAGATGCATTCCTTTTAAGTACTTAAATCCGACAATTGTATCAAAAGTATTCATGGTATTTTCATAAGTTTTTACCGACCGAAAGTCATATCCAGAGGCAAAAAGGTGACAAGTGTCTATGCAAACCCCTACTCTCTCTTTATCTATACTATTGTCTATGAGGTATTTTAAGTGTTCCATTTTGTAACCTAGGTTACTTCCTTGTCCAGCAGTATTTTCGATGACTAAAGTAACACCTTTTGTTTGTTCTAAAGTTTTATTCATGCAAGAGGAGATAAACGCTAAACACTCCTCCTCACTTATCTCTCCGAGATGACTTCCTGGATGAAAGTTTAACTTATCTAAACCAAGTAATTCACAGCGTTTAACCTCATCTATAAAAGCTTCAAGAGACTTCTGCCTTTTTTCTACTTCTGGATGTCCTAAATTTATAAGATAACTATCGTGAGGTAAAACATATTGGGATAAAATTTCACTTTTTTCAAGTTCTTCTTTAAATTTTTTTATTGTCTCTTCATCAAGTGGTTTTGCAAGCCATTGTCTTTGATTTTTAGTAAAAAGTGCAAAAGCTTTCGCTCCTATGTTTTGAGCATTAATTGGTGCATTAAAAACCCCTCCACTAGCACTAACATGAGCACCAATTCGTTTCATTTTAACTCCTTTAGTTTTATCAAAATTCCATTTTTACTATCTTTAAAGTAGAGAGTATCTTTCGTTACTCTATAAAAAATTTCATAATCTTTTGTTTGTAAAATCTGTTCAAATCCGCCCTCTATATTGTGCATATTTTTCTTTTCATAAAGAGGTGCGAAGTCTAAGATATTATCGATTAAATCCTTATAATGCGCATATCCAAAAAAGTCTTCATTAAACCTCTTTTTATCCATGCATTGCAAGCCTTCACAAACATCTTCACTCTTTACATGTAAATCAAGTAAAGGATTAGCCAAAGCAAAAATTTGTAGATTTTTAGAGTGCTCTTTAAGTGTCAAAAAACCTGTTTCATTTAGAGCTATTTTTTTGCTTTTTATGCTTACATGTAAAGATTTAGAAACATATACTTGCTCTTTAAAACTACAACCTGCAAGAAAAAGCATAAAGATAATAAAAAAGTTATAAAGTCGCATTGATTCTTTTATTTCTCAGATAAGTTCCAAGCTCTGCTATCAACATCCCTGAGACTATAAGCATCGCTCCTGCTATTTGGGAAAGAACAAAACTCTCATCAGCAAGATAATAACCAAATATACCTGCACTTACTGGTTCCATTGTAAAGATAATAGCAGTTTTGGCAGGTGTTGTGAACTTTTGCATAATCGTTTGTACCAAAAAAGCAAAAATAGTAGCAAATAAAACCGTAGCGATTAGAGCTTGCATAAATACACCACCAAAGCTCTTTGGCATGATAACACCATCAAGTCCGATAGCTCCTATAAAAGAGAACAATGCTACAACAGCAAATTGAACTGTTACTAAAGCAAAAGCATTGTATTTTTTAGAATACGAATCTGTAAAGGTTATGTGTAAGGCAAACATAATAGCACAGATGAAAGAGTAAATTTCTCCTATCCCAAAACCACCTGTTGATTCATTTTTTGTTAAGAAGAAAAGACCAACAACAGCAACAACCGCTCCAAAAATAGAGTAGATTGAAGCTTTCTTTTTAAAGATAAGGAAAACAGCAAACGGAACGATAACAACATTCAATCCTGTTATAAAGGCAACTGTCGAAGAGTAAGTATAAGTTAATCCAAAAGTTTGAAAAGCAAACCCTAAAAACATAAAAGTTCCTAAAGTAATCCCTGCTTTTAAAGTTTGTTTATCTACACGCAATATATGCTTATAAAATATCATGCCCATTAAAAGAGTAGCAAAGAAAAATCTCCAAAATAAAAAAACATATACAGGAGTGTCTTCAACAGCATCTTGTACTATAAAAAATGTTCCACCCCAAGCAATGGCAACAAGAAGTAAGGAGATATCTGCTCCAAACTCTTTTAACTTCGTTTTAATCACCTTAAGCCTTTAATAAAATGTAAAGCGTGATTATATCAAATTTTGAAAAGTTACATAAAAGTTATCTATTTATATAAATTTAACTTTCATAAAAAAATTAATTAAATTTATTTAATTTTTTATAATTTTAGTGATATAATGCATAGGAAAAATTTTTTTACCTATAAAGGCAGTCATAATGAGCACTAAATTTTTTTTCATTGCAATTTTAAGCATATTTGTTTTTTCATCTCTTTATGCAAGAGAAAATACTTCTACAAACCCTGTTGATGTTTTTAAAGGTTGTGCTAAATGTCACGGACAAGATGGACGAAATACAGCTTATGGTAGAAGTGATATTTTAGCTGGGCAAGACCCTGAATACCTCAAAGAAAGTATAACTTTTTTTAAAGAAAGCACTTTTGAAAGAAAGGGTGTTATGCTTGTAATGTCAAAACAAGTAAGACATCTTAGCGAACAAGATATAGAAAATCTTGCAGAATACATATCTAAACTATAGGAGAAAAGTATGTTTCATAGATTTTTTTCACTCATATTTACCGTCTTTATTTCTCTCTCGCTTTTTACAAGCTATGCTGAGGCTAGTGTCGTGAGAGGGAAAAAATACTATACCCAATTACTCAAAGAGCCTTGTGGTTTCAAAGGAGATGTTATGGGAAGTCATCATACTAAAAATGCTTGGAGAGCTTTTTTTAAAAGTGGTACTCTCAATACAGCTATAAAAGAAATTTGCCCTAAAGCTCCCGATATCCCTGAAAAGTATCATACGCATCTCTACCACTTTTTAGAATCGTTTGCAAGCGATAGTGGAAATGTTCCAAGCTGTAATTAGAATTTCACAAAAAGAAACAATTGCTTAAATTCTATACAATTATTCTCTTTTTTGTCTTTTTTTTTTACTTTATTTTTATATTAACATTGATAAAATGACCGATTAAGCATTTAGACATGAAAGGCTTTAATGGAGCAACCAATTATCAATATGAAAAATGTCGACAAGTATTATGGCGATTTTCATGTACTGAAAAATATAAATTTTTCTGTAAAAAAAGGTGAAATAGTCGTTGTTTGTGGACCAAGTGGAAGTGGCAAATCAACTCTTATACGCTGTATAAATAGACTCGAAGAGATTGATAGTGGAGATATTGTTGTAGATGGAAAAGATATTTATGACAAAAAAGAAAATCTTAACCAACTCAGAGCAGAAACAGGAATGCTGTTTCAACATTTTAATTTATTTCCTCATTTAACTATTTTAGAGAATATAACTATCGCTCAAAACAAAGTAAAAGGTATCTCAAAACACGATGCCAATGAAATTTCTTTAAAGCTTTTAGAAAAAGTTGGACTTGCCCATAAGGCAGAAGGTTATCCAAGCGAACTCAGCGGGGGACAGAAACAACGTGTTGCAATCGCTAGAACACTTGCAATGAAACCAAAAATTATCCTTTTTGATGAACCAACCTCAGCACTTGACCCTGAAATGATAGGTGGTGTTTTAGACGTTATGCGAGAACTTGCTCATGAAAATTACACTATCGTTTGCGTTACACATGAGATGGGTTTTGCTAAAGAAGTGAGCAATCGTGTTGTTTTTATGGACCATGGAGAGATTTTAGAAGAAGCAAGCCCTGAGGAGTTTTTTACAAATCCAAAAACTGAACGTGCTCAGAAATTTTTACAAGAAGTATTAGTACATTAAAAAACAAACTTTCAAGGAGATACCGTATGAAGAAAATTCTAGTCGCATTACTTATGGTGCTAGGAATCAATGCTATGGCTGATGATATCAACCTATGGCAAAAATCAACACTAAACCAAATACTACAAAGAGGTGAACTTGTTGTAGGGTTAGAACCTGGCTATATGCCGTTTGAGATGAAAGATAAAAAAGGTAACATCATCGGTTTTGATGTAGATATGGCTAAAGAAATGGCAAAAGCTATGGGTGTTAAACTCAAACTGGTTCCAACTGCATGGGATGGTATCATTGCTGGTCTCATTACTGGTAAATATGACATCATCATGTCTGGTATGACAGTAACACAAGAGAGAAACCTCAAAATTAACTTTGCAAATCCTTATATCAGTGTAGGTCAAACAATCCTAGCAGCTAAAAAACATGCTGGTAAAACTTAGAAAGATTTAGATAATTCTGAGTTTACAATAGTGACAAAACTAGGTGTTACTGGTGAAATCGCTACAAGAAAGATGTTTAAAAAAGCAAAAATAAGAACTTTTGAAACAGAAGCAGATGCTGCGCAAGAGGTTTTAAATGGTAATGCTGATGCGTTAGTTTATGATAAACCTTACAATGCAATTTTCTTCGCACAAAAAGGCAAAGGAACACTTGTTCACTTAGATGAAGACTTAACTTATGAACCACTAGGCTGGGGAATTAGAAAAGGTGATCCTGATTTTATTAACTGGTTAAACAACTTCTTGAACCAAGCAAAACATGATGGAACATATGAAAAAATCTATGACAAATGGTTCAACAACGATGCATGGCAATCAAAGGTAATGTAATCTATGGCAAAAACGAAACAATCGCTTTTCCAAAATAAAACGTTCGGTCACATAGTGGCCGTAACGTTTTATCTTTTGCTTGGATTTGGTCTTTTTGGTGCTGCTTCAAATATGAATTATATTTGGAAATGGACAAGTGTTCCTAAGTATTTTGCATACGAAAAAGAGACACTAATAGAAGCACCTCTTGATGGAGTTGTGAGTATAAAAGAAAATGGTACTATTGTAATCAGTGGGGACGATGATAGTAAAGAGATTTCTATCCCTTCTGGATATATCCTAAATGTAGAAAATGGAACTCACGTTTTTGAATATGATACCTTAGCAAAAGAAAAATCTTGGGTAAAAGGTCCTCTTTTAGAAGGGTTAATTGTAACACTTCAGATATCTGGTCTCTCCGCACTTCTTGCTTTTTCTATCGGAATTCTTTTAGCTTTTATGAGAATTTCAAGTTATCAATTTCTCAAAGATATAGCAACCGTCTACATTACTATCATTAGGGGTACACCTCTTTTGGTTCAAATCTTTATATTTTATTTTATAGTCGCAACTATTTTTGATTTGGAAAGATTTTTGGCTGGTGCTTTATCCTTGGGAATTTTCTTTGGTGCTTATATCGCTGAAGTGTTACGTGGTGCAATCCAATCTATCGACAAAGGGCAGTATGAAGCTGCAAAGTCTTTGGGAATGAACTACTTTCAAACTATGTCTTTTATCATCATGCCTCAAGCACTCAAACGTGCCTTACCTACACTAGTAGGGGAGATGATAGCTCTTGTAAAAGACTCTTCACTTGTATCTGTTATCTCAATTACTGATTTAACAAAAGTAGGAAGAGAGATAGTTGCAAATACTTTCTCACCATTTGAAACTTGGCTCATCGTAGCTGCTATGTATTTTGCAATAACAGCTATCTTATCGCTAATAGGCAATAGAATAGAAAAAAGAATGTCGTCGCAAGGTGGTATGTAAAGCTTTTAGCTTTGCATACTATCTATAATCGCTTAAAATATCTTCTAAATTTTTTATAATCTCTTTTTCTCGAAGATTTACATATCTAACTATACTATTTTCTTCCTCTGGAGTTGGAAAAATTTTAATACAATATCTATATGAGTCTTTATATTCTATGATATTTAAAATTTCTCCTATGGATTGGATTTTCTCTTTTTTCTTTCCAATTAAAAGCTCAAACTCAATTTCGATTTTTGCTCCAGCAAATAACCCATTGTTATCTTCACTGACGACACCTAAACCGTTGATAGATAAATCAAAAAGTTTACCTTGTGTTAAATTTTGACTATCTTCGCTCATCTTAACAATTGCTGAGATATCAGGGTGAACTCTTATAAACTCTCTTTGACTTGCTGGCATATTTAAAAGATAAGTAAAGTTGTTTAAAACTACTGTGTTGTTAGAGAAGTTGTTATAAACTATATCTGCTTTGATATGTTTTCCAAAAACATCATCTTTGAGGATATAAGCATTATCATCTATCTTCATAGCTATCTCTTGAATTGAAGTTGTTTTAAAAACAACCTCTTCCCCATCAATATCTACGATTTCTGCCTCATGTGAGATAGGAACCCCTTTATAAAGATTAAAAAATTGAACACTTTTACCTTCATTTTTCAATCGTTTTAAAATGTCCACAATGTTGTTACCAACTATAAAATTACTTTGAGAATCAAAATTTAAATGTATTGGTTGTACCGCATATTTGTCGCATACATGCATTTCAAAATTTTTGATAAAATGAGTGATATGAATAACCATTTGTTCTATGCTCTTGTGAGAATAAATCTCGAGCTGACGAATATGGGCAATAAAATGTTCTAAAAGATATAGCATTGCTCTACTTATGAAAAAACCTATCATCACACCATCTTTTCTCATTTGATTGAAAAGTTCTTCTTCATCAGCACTAACATTTGCATCCATATCTAAAACTTCTTTGTAGATATTATGTGCAATAAGCCTTATTTGCTCCCTAGAATATACCTTATAATAAGCAAGTGCTAAGGACGCAAAATAATCTATAAAATTGTTTTCAAAACCATCAAAAAAATCTTGATACTCTTCATATAACTCTTGCACATCAAACCTCCGCTTTGTTATAAATAACATTTTTCAAATCTAGTGAAACAGTTGTTCCTATACCTAGTTTTGAAGCGATATTTAAAAAAATCTTTTGCTCATCACAGTAAGCCTTAACAATGCTCAAACCTATCCCAAAACCATCTTTAGTAGTATCTAATTGGTAATATCTATCAAAAACTTTAAAAAGTTCTGTTTCGCTAATACCAATACCTCTATCTACTACGCTCAATCGTTTATTTGTATATTTTATTATGATAGCATTATTATCTTTATTATACTTAATAGCGTTAGAAATTAGATTATCAATCACTTTAATAAATCCTCTTTTATCCGCGCATAAAGTAATGCCTTCTTGTACATGTAAAGATATTTGTGGATTATGTGAATTTAATTTTTCGAGTTCTTGTTCTAAAACATTTTTTAATTCAAAAACTTCTTTCAAATCTCGTCTAACTTCTCTTTTGATGTAATAATCCAAATCTTGATATAAACGTTTTAAGTCTTCACAAGCAAGTTCAATCCTTTGAAATCTTTTCTGTTTCTTAATATCAAGTTCACCTTTTCTTAGCATTTGCAAGTTAGCCGCTATAACTGAAAGAGGAATATTTAACTCGTGTAAAGTATCTTTTAAAAGTAAATTAACATACGTTTTGTTTCTAACATAGGGCTTAAAAAATGTTCAGCAATAATATAGCTTAAGAGCATAAAAGCGATAAGAACTATGTGATAAATAAAAACCCTAAAATAGATATTTTCAATATGAGAATCAATAATAAAGATTAAAAGAACGGAGATAGTAACCAATAAAAATATATTGATAGCTAGATAGATAATAGCCTTTTTATCAGAACTCTTCAAACCGATATCCAATACCTCTGATATTTGTAATAGCATCTTTTCCAAAAATCTTTTTTAAATTGTTTATATACACCCTTATAGATCCAGAGTTTGGAACTTCATTTAATCCCCAAAGTTTCTCTTCTATCATCTCTTTTGTTACGACTTTTCCACGTTGTGAAACAAGTAGCTGTAAAAGTTCAAAATCTTTTAGATTAAGCAAAATTTCCTCTTCATTTATAACGATATTTTTTCTTTTTAGATTCAAATATGTAAAATCATTGATATAAATCTTGTCATCTCTTAGTCCTAAACTTCTCTTTATAACAGCTTGCATCCTTAGCCAAAGTTCATCTAAATCAAAAGGTTTTTTTATATAATCATCTCCTCCACTTAAAAATCCATGGCTTAAACTCTCTTTATCTTCTAGTGAAGTTATAAAGATAGTAGGAGTGATATCATTTGCTTTTCTAAGCTCTTGTAGAAAATCAAAACCACTCACATCAGGTAATTTTACATCAAATAAATAGATATCAAATTTTTGCTTATAACATAGTTCCAAAGCCTCTTTTGCACAAGAACTTAAAAAAACTTGACAACCCTTCTCCTCTAAAAAATCCTCTAAAGTCTCTTGTAAAAGTAAATTGTCTTCTAAAAAAAGAACTTTATAAGACACTCTTCACACTCCACTTAAGCTCTTCTGATGCAAACATTGGAGTTATATTGCTATACGTTTGTGGTACTAGGTAGCTTATTTTTTCTAAAGTAACTTTTTTTTCTAAAGGCTTATAATTATAAATCCTTTGAGCATTATCACTCACAAAAGCTTGAAGATTATCTAAAGCATTATGTTCTTCAAAGAGTTGGGTCAAAGCTTGTAAAGCAATCGGTGCTGTAAAAACACCAGCAGCACATCCGCAACACTCTTTTTTATGTGTAGGATGAGGTGCAGAATCACTACCAAACATCACTTTTGGATGAGCACTCAGTGCTGCTTTTAGCAAAGCTTCTTTGTCTTCTGGTCTTTTTGCAATAGGCTTACAAAAAAGATGAGGATTTAGCATACCTCCAGCAACATCATCAAGCGTTATATAAAGGTGGTGAAGAGTAATCGTTGCATATAAATTGTCATATTTTTCCAAAAGCGATACACTATGTTTTGTGGTGATATGCTCCATAATAATCTTCAGCTTTGGAAAATGTGTGGCAAAACTCTCATACACATCCCCAAACTCAGCCTCTCTATCCATCACAAAGCCATTTGTTTCACCATGCACACAAAGAGGAATCTCAAGTTCACTCATAGCTTCAAAAGTCTCTTTTAAACTCGCTATATCTAAAGAGCTTACCCCTCCTTGAGAGTTTGTAGTTATGCCAGATGGATACAGCTTAATAGCACCAATATACTCTTTTGCCTCTTTTAAAAACTCATAGCTATAATCATTTTTAAAAAATAGGGTCATTAAAGGATCAAAATTTTCATCGTCTATGGTATCTAAGATTCTTTGTTTATACTCTTTTAAAGCTTTTAATGTTGTTACAGGAGGAACTAAGTTTGGCATAATGATACCGCCAGCAAACGTTTTCGCACTTAATGGAGCTACGACCTTAAGCATCTCATCATCTCGTAAGTGCAAATGCATATCAAGAGGAGAATTGAGTGTAATTATCATCTTTTATCCTTTAATTTATAACGATATTATAGCCAAAATCTCTTATCTTAAAATTTTATGTTATTGGTTTGTTATGAGAGTAAAAGAGAGCTTTTCAACTCTCTTTTGATGATTTATACTTTTGATTTAACAAATTCTGGATAAGCTTCGATACCACACTCTTCTAAGTCAAGTCCAACATATTCATGTTCTTCATCACTTCTAAGTCCAATCGCTTTTTTAATCAACATAAAGATTGCAAACGATATAGGAAAAGTGAAAATCGCAGTGATAGCGATACCTTTTAATTGCACTAAAATTGAAAAATCGGCGAAAATACCAACAGCCAATGTTCCCCAAATTCCATTTACAAGATGAACCGACAATGCTCCAACTGGATCATCAATCTTAAATTTATCAAAAAAAGGAACAGCAAAAACAACTAATGCTCCACCTATCGCACCTATAAGGATAGGTTCCCAAAGTCCTACAACATCAGCGCCAGCAGTAATAGCTACCAAACCACCTAAAGCACCATTTAAAATCATAGTAATATCTAATTTTTTATACTGAAGATAAACGATGATAGCTGCGATAATCGCACCTGCTAATCCAGCAGTATTTGTGTTTACGATTATAAGTCCCACAAGATTAGCAGCATCTTTTGATGAGATGTTAAAAGCGCTTCCTCCGTTAAAACCAAACCAACCTATCCAAAGCAACAAGCCACCTAGTGTTACTAAAGGGATATTTGAAGCAGGAATTGGTCTGATTTTTCCATCTGCTGTATACTTTCCTTTTCTAGCTCCTAAAACCAATATCCCTGCTAACAATGCCCATCCTCCAACAGAGTGAATTACAGTTGAACCAGCTAAGTCATGAACATCTTTTAAAAAACCTCCACCCCAAATCCAATTTCCTATCATAGGGTAGATAAATCCACTCATCACAACAGCAAAAAGCATAAATGGTAAAATCTTAATCCTCTCACTAACACCTCCACTCATGATTGAAACTGTCTTACTTACAAATGCCATTTGAAAAAAGAAAAAAGCATAAGGGCTATATCCTTCTACACTGATGCCCTCTAGCAAAAGTCCACTTCCTCCAAACATTAGATTGTATCCCCAAATCAAAAATACAAATGAACAAATTGCATAAAGCAAAACATTTCCAGTTAAAACGGTTGTAACGTTTTTAGTCCTCACCAATCCAGCTTCTAACATAGCAAAACCTGGAGCCATAAGAATAATCAAGACACTTGCAAAAAGCAAGAAGAATGTATCGATAACAAATTGTAATTCTAGCGTAGCCATTCTCATCCTTTTGTTTATTTTGTATAAAGATTATACAAAAGGAGAGAGTTATTTTAGTGGTTAAAAATTAAGCAATTGTATTAAAATAAGATAAAAAAAGAAGCACCTTAAAGATGCTCCTCATTTAGATAGCCTCTTCGTCTACTTCAGAAGTTCTAATTCTCACTACTTTTTCAACATTTGATACGAAGATTTTTCCATCTCCTATCTTACCTGTTTTTGCAGCTTCTACGATAGCATTTATAGCGTTATCAACATCTCTATCTTTTACGATAACATCTATCTTGATTTTAGGTAAGAAATCCACAACATACTCTGCTCCACGATAAAGTTCAGAGTGTCCTTGTTGTCTTCCATAACCTTTTACTTCGCTTACTGTCATACCTGTGATATCTATGGAAGTTAATGCATCTTTAACATCTTCTAACTTAAATGGCTTAATGATAGCTTCAATCTTTTTCATGATTTCTCCCAAACGTTTTTTTATATTGTATCTACTTTTTTCTGATAAATCTATCTTATCTTGATTAAAAAAAGAGCATTTAACTTAAGATTTTTTTACTATTCTTGAAGATAAGCTCTTAAGATTTTTATCTCTTTTGTTGGTTTATCTCTTGAATCAGTTTTAGTATTTTCTATCTCTTCAATGACTTCATACCCCTCTTCTACTTCTCCAAATATAGTATGTCTTCCATTAAGCCAAGGTGTCGGTTTTGTTGTGATAAAAAACTGACTTCCATTTGTATTTCTTCCTCTATTTGCCATCGCTAAGATGCCTGCTCTATCAAAAACGATACCTGGTTTAAACTCATCTTCAAAATCTTGCTTCCAGATCGATTCCCCACCTCTTCCACTACCAGTTGGATCTCCACTTTGAATCATAAAATTTTTTATAACTCTATGGAAGATAACCCCATCATAATATCCATTTTGAGCGTGTGTTACAAAATTCTCAACAGCCTTTGGAGCGATTTGAGGATAAAGGATAAAGGTAATTTTTCCCATATTTGTTTCAAAAACAACTTTTTTATCCCCAGCAGATAAAAATCCTACCAAACAAAGAAAAACTAATAAAAATTTTTTCATATTTATTTCTCATCTTTTATAAATTTTGTATTTTGAAATCTATATACTTTATTTTTAATTTTTTCTAATACACCAGCTTGTATAAGCTGTTTGAACATATTTACAACTGTTGGCTTGCTCACGCCTATATCATCCATAATATCTTGGTATGAACCATAAAAGATATGTTCTTGGTCTAAATGATTAATGATATATTTTAAAATTTCTATTTTCTTTCCACCAACAAGTATAGAAAGAGCCTCTACCATATACGAACAACCTTCTAGCTCCTCTTTTTGTAACCTTGGTAAAATAACTGTATAAATCGTATTGATTAAATCTTTTATATTGATAGGTTTTGTGATAAATCCATCAACTTTGAGTTTAATCGCTTCTAAAAGATACTCTGTTTCTGTAAACGCTGTGGTTATAATAGTTGGGATATCTTTGTTATGCTCGTATTTGAGTTTTTTGAGCATCTCTATACCATTGAGATGAGGCATCATAATATCTGTTACTATAACATCTACCTCTTTTTCAAGAGCCATTTTCAATCCCTCCTCACCATCACTAGCGATATAAACTTCCTTTACAAAATCTCCTAAAATCATTTTTGTTTGATTTTGTACACTTACCTCATCTTCAACATAAAGGACAATAGTATCCTTAAGACAATTCAAATCCATCTTATTTTTCCTTGTTAATTGGCATTTGTATTTGTATACATGCACATTTATCATACACTTCATTATCAAAAGAGAATCTATGAGAACAATTATTTGCCGTGATGGAACCATTCATCTGCTTTTCAATAATCTCTTTTGACATATAAAGACCTATTCCCGTACCTGAACTTTGATGCTTAGTTGTAAAATATGGGTCAAACATCCTATCTTGAACTTCTTTTGAAATTCCACCTCCATTATCAATAACCGATATAACACCGATATCGCTATTATCTTTATCCTTACTCACTATAATCTCTATATATTTTTTACCATCTAGCTTCTCTTTTAAGATATCTTTTGAATTGGAAAAAAGGTTCATTAAAACTTGAGAAAATTCATTCGGATAGCCTTTGAGTTCAAACTCATCTTCACATATTAGTCGCATTTTGATTTCAAGTTTTTCATAGTAGTGTTCTAGTAGTTCCACGGCTTCTTCTATCACAACTTTTATAGAAAAGTTTTCTTCAACTTTATTTGGTTTGAAAAAATTTCTAAAATCATCGATAGTTCTAGACATTGAAGTTGCTAGTTTTATCCCTTCATCTACTTGTTTATTTATAAATTCATCATCAAGTTTACCAACCATACTTTTCATTTGGAAACTTTGGATAACCAAGACAAGCGCATTTAAAGGCTGTCGCCATTGATGAGCAATATTTCCTATCATCTCTCCCATCGCAGCCAGTCTGGATTGCCTAAACATAATTTGATCTTTTTGTCTACTTTGCGCAACCTCATAAGCTACTTTTTTTTCTAGGTCTGCATTTAGCTCTTGTAACTCTTTTGTTTTTTTATCAACCATTTGCGCTAATTGTGTATGTAAAAGACGAATATTTTGCAAGATAACAGTTGCTAAAAGAGCTGCAACTGCAATAGTTCCGATAGTAGCAGCAACAATCCACTCAAAAGTACTATCATAAACAGCCTCTGTTCTATCTTTTCCACTGCTAGCTGCTTCAAGGTTGATATTGATAAGTTGGGTTAGATGAATATTTGCCGAATTTACACTAGGATATAAGTCTTCTTGTAACAGATTGTAAGCATCTGCAGTATAAAATTTATCAAAAAGATTAAACATCTCCAATAAAATCCCATCAATCTGCTCTATCTTACTTTCTATATTTTTTATCAAATCTATCTCTAAAGAGTCTCTGTTTTGAGATGAATTTTCAGATAGTATCCCCCAAGAACGAAGCAACTTTATAATCCAGTCACTCTCATCTATCTCTAAGCTTTTTTTATACTCTTGCCAATCTCGTTGTATCAAATCTTGCGCTAAAAGAATAACACTTTTCCCATCTTCAGTAGTTATAAGGCTACTTTCAATGTCTCTTAGAGTATCTAAGATATTGATAGTATACATATCTTTTATCTTTTGAAGTTGGATTACAGGTACCATACGTTTAGTGTATAAAATATCAAAATTGTTCTTTATACGATTTAGGCTCAAATGAGCAAAACTCCCTATAAAAAGCATACCTACAACCATAATCAAAAAGAGTAAACTTGTTTTTTTAGCGATAGTCATATCATCAATATTGCCAAAAAAATCTTTGATGGGACTACTAATCCTTTTCATAGATAGTCCTAAATTTTTTATCATCATATTCTGTTAAGTAAACTTTATTGAGGCATTTACAAATTCTTCCCTCTTCGGCTAAATTGCTATTTTGCATCTCTTGAAAGAGTACTCTCATCTGTCCTATATAATCCTCTTTTGTAAAATTTCGCCCTACTCGTTGAAAAAGTTCCGCTGTCATACGAGCAGCAAAATACCCCTCTAAAGAGACAAAACTATACTCTTTTTTTGGATTGTATCTTTGCATTAAAGTCCGATACAAGATAACTTCATTTGTTGTAGCATCCCAAGGGGAGGGAACAACCTGTGAAAAAACGATTCCATCACCTTTATAATTCAAAGCTTTCACTAGCATTTGAGAGCCTAAAAAAGAGATAGTTCCAAACTCAAAATGCTTAGTAGAAGCTTCATTTCTAGCTCGTTTTATAAACTCTGCACCTGGTTTTGTAGCACTAATTAAGATAACAACTTCTGGATTTTTTGCTTTTATCTCATACAAGGCATGTCCAACGGAGAGTGTATTTCGTTTATAGCTGCCCTCCGCTACAACACTTAAACCTTTTTCGCTTAAAAACTTTTTAACACTTCTTAGCCCAGACCTTCCATATGTATCATTTTGATAAAAAACAGCTATTCTTTGACGTTTTTTTACCTCTACAAAATACTCTATCAGTTTTTTTATCTCTTTATCATAACTTGTTCTTGCATTTAAAATAATTGGATTTCTAGGATTTGTTCTTAAAAAATCCACTCCAGAAAAAGGGGCGATGTAAGGGATTCTATGTTCTATGGCGATAGGTAAAACCTCTTTGCTAATAGGAGTTCCAATGACTCCAAAAAGAGCAAAAACTCTATCTTTATTTATCAAATCTTCTACATTTTCGGTTGCGATTCTAGGTTCATATTTGTCATCTTTGTTGATAACACGTAAGCTTCGTCCATAAATCCCACCTTTTTCATTGATATATTTGAAATAAAGATTTGCACCAAGCAAAAACTCTTCTCCAAGAAATTTCAAATTACCACTAAAAGGTCCACTCATTCCCAATCTAATCTCTTTTTCGTTGTAATTAGACTCTAAATCAACAAATGGTAAGATACTAATGATGATAGTTGCTATAACTATAAGTACTTTATACATAGTGTTATAATATCAATAATTTTGTATAAAATTACTTAATTAGTAAAATAATATTAACTAATCTTATCTATAAGTGAAACAATTAAATGAAATGCAAAATATGCAATCAAAATACCCAAAAGTTTAAAAATATTTCTCTAAAAAAGGAGTATTATCACTGTATCAATTGTGAATGTATCTTTTTAGATGAGCTTTTTTTTGTTTCACCAACCAAGGAAAAATCCCAATATGACCAGCATAATAACTCTTTAGAAGATAAGGGTTATGTAAAAATGTTTGAGGATTTTTTAGATTTTTTTTGGGAAGATATAAAAGATACAACACATCTAGCACTAGATTTTGGCTCAGGACCAGGCCCTGTTTTAGAAACTTTGATACAAAAAAGAGATGTTTCGTGTGATATCTACGATAAATTTTACCAACCTCTAAAAATTTATGAAAATAAAAAATACGATTTGATAACGAGTACAGAAGTTTTTGAACACTTAAAAAATCCAAAAGAGACTTTAGAATTTTTCAAAAACCATCTAAATAAAAATGGTCACATAGCCATTATGACACTTTTTCACAGCAATGACAAAGAAGAATTTTTAAATTGGTGGTATCCAAGAGATCCTACGCATATCACTTTTTTTACTCCCAAAACCTTTGAAGTTTTAGCTTCAAGTTGTGGACTTAAGGTGGTAAAAACAGATAAAAAAAGGGTCATTTTACTCTCTTACATGTAAAGAGGAAAACCCTCTTTACATGAGTGAATCTATATATGCTGAGAGCGTTTTAATTTGCTCTTCATTTAAGCCTTTAACCTGAGCTTTCATTGTTCCTTTAAGCGCTCCACCATAAGAGCCGTCTTGATATCCTTTGAGAGATTGCTCGATTTTTTGGGCATCCCAACCAGCTATCACTTCCGATTTGCCAAGAGCTTTTTTCTCGCCCATCGCACCATGACAGACCGCACATTTTTTATATAAAGCAGCACCATCATTTGCCATCAAAGCCGTAGCGAAAAGAGTCGCTACCAGAATCATCATCTTTTTCATCTTTAACTCCTTTTTTATTTATAAGAAAATATTAACATATAAAAGTGAAGCTATTGTGGATTAACGAAGTTTTCCAAAAACTTTATATTTTTCCCAATACTCATCAATCGCTTCTTGAAGTTCCTTGTCGTTTAGAGTTGTTTTTTCTTTAAGACCAAACCTATTAAGAAGTCCTTCTTGCAGGATAGTTGTCTCTTTTGTAGGATTTTTAAGATACGAAAACAGAGCGGATTTTAAAGACTCTTCTGAACTGTATTTTAACAAATACCTATAAAAAAACTTATCTATTTTAACTGGCATTTGTTCATGGCAAGCTACGCAATTTTTTTCATAAACACTCGCACCTAAAGCAAGTTGCAACACTAACAAACCTATAACTAACTTTCCCATTTCACACTTACCTCTGTCCACTCATTTTCACAAGAATCCATACTTACTTGCATCTTATATTCATTTGCTATCATCATCACGATACTAAGTCCTATCCCAAAGCCACCTACGGTCGTATCGACCCTTTTATATCTTTCAAAAATCTCTTTGATTTTATCTTTTGCGATACCTTTACCACTATCTTTTATCCTAAACTCACACTCAAGAAGTGTTATCTTGATATATCCTTTTAGTTTGTTATATTTTATAGCATTTGAGAGAAGATTATCTATCAGTTTTGCCATCTTTTTTCTGTCTACATGTAAAGATGGATTTGCTTTTATATCTAGGATAATTTCTATTTTTCTTGAATTTGCAAAAAGTTCAAAGTACTCAACTCTCTTTTTTAACAATTGGGCTAAATCTAGTTGTTCATTATGTGAGATGATTTTATGAGAAAGGACAAGATATGTTAAATCTTGATAAAGATTTGAGACTGTTCTAGCTCCTATATCAATCCGATTGATTTTCTTTGCTAGTTTTTCATCTAAACTATTTTTATCTATCATCTCTATATTTGAGATAATGGCATTTACTGGTGTATTGAGTTCATGTGTTGTATCTTTGATGAATCTATCTAAAAGTTCTATCGCATCTCGCATAGGCTTTAAAAAAAGTTTCATCAAAAAATAGCCTAAACTCATCATCACAAGAAAAAAACCAGCACCATAAAAGAGGATATTCTTAGATACATCTTGATGCCATGAAGCATCGCTTGGCACTTGTAAAACTAAAAACTTTGTTCCCAGATAGTAAGATTCTGGCTCTTTTATAAAATAAATTTTTCTATTTTGAAGATAAATCACCTCATCCAAAGCTATCTGTTTAAAATCAAAAGTTGAAAAAATCTCTTTTTTTGAACTATCAAAGATAGCAGATTCAAAACGTGTATCACGAGGGTATACTCTATCATTCTCAAAGTTTACATGTAAAGCTTTTAACTTTAAGATTTGCTCATTTGCAAAATCAGAGAGTTCCAATCTTTTTGTCTGAAGCATAAGGTCTTTTTGGAAATTATAGTATAAGATACCAAGGGTGCTGATAAGAAGCATTATAAAGACAAAATAGAGTCCTAAAAAAGAGAAAAATGTCTTTTTTTCTCTATTTAATAAATTTATATCCCAGCTTTTTAACACTGATTGAGCCGCTTGCAAATTCCACC
>DLUF01000117.1 GCA_002742765.1 Sulfurospirillum sp. UBA12182
CTTTGCCGTAGTTAAAAGTCTCATCTGCATCTTCTTCTGATTTTTTGATAGCAAAGTAGTTAAAGCCAGAAATTACTAAATCAAGCAAAGAGTCGATAGCTGAGGCTAAAACTGCGACAGAACCGCTTAAAACTCCTATGGTAAATTTGATGATAACTAAGATACCAGCAGTTGCACTTGAGATTATAGTTGCTTTTTTTTGTAAAGTCATAAAAATATTTCCTATTAAATGATGAAGAATCTGATTTTGTGGAATTATAGCAAAAAAGCTTTAAGGTAAAATGGAGAAAAAAAAGGCAAAGTGTAAGGAGGTTGCTTATATGTGTTATTGTTACACTTTGCCCATACAATGTTGGTTACAGCACTATTGTATTTTTTTTTCTTAAAAGTAACATAATTGTTACAAACTAATTTTTATTTATAAGTTTTTTTAATAATCATAAATATTCATACAAGAGCAGTGCAAACTCCCATGTTCTCGGATAAAAACTTTAGAATCAACACCTACAACTTCTCTATCATGGAAAAAGTCTTGTAACTTTTTTAAAACTTCAGTGTCACTTTTTTGCTCATATGTTGGAACGATGAGCGCATTGTTGAGAAAAACAAAATTGAGATATGTCGCAGGAAGTCTTTGCTCTTGAAAATACTCTGCTTGTGGCAAAGGGAGTGGAAAGAGATTAAAATCTGTTTTTTTCAGTTCAGCTTCCATCGCTTCTAATTCTACAAAATGTTCGTCGTTTTCATCGTAGCATTTGACATAAGCAATTGTTTTTTCGTCTAAAAATCTTGCTAATGTATCTATATGTGAATCCGTATCGTCTCCACTGAGACCTCCATGTTCTAGCATGATAATCTGCTTTAAGCCAAAAAGTTCTTTTAATCTGTTTTCAACGTCTTCTTTTGTATAAGATGCATTTCTGTTTTCATTAAGAAGGCAGTATCTTGTAGTTAAAAGTACTCCATCTCCATTACTATCGATACTCCCACCCTCTAAGATAAACTCTTCTTTTATAAGAGGAGAGTTTAAAACACCCTTTACATGTAAAGAGTGATTTACCTCATTATCAAGATTACTTTCAAATTTTCCACCCCAAGCATTAAACGTAAAATCGTATGTTTTTTTTAGACCATCTTCATAAAAATCAATTCCACCAAAATCTCGAATCCAAGTATCATTTGTTAAAATCTCTACGAACTCTAAATTCTCAAAAGAAGAGAAAAATTTTTCGACTTTTTTTCGTTCATCACAAAGGATGATACACTTTTGAAATCTTGCTACTTGAGTGATGAATTTTGTATAAGCAAGTTGTATCTCATCTATGGAGTGTTGCCAATCTTTTTGAATCGTTGGGAAAACAACCATCAACGCTTGCTGTTTCTCCCATTCTGCTTGTAACCTTTTTGCCACTATTTTTCCTAAATTTTTTTTTGAAATTATCCTATAAAATGATTTAAAAATCAAATGGGAATTTTTGTGCTAGAATAAGCAACATTAACAAAGGATAAATGTGTTAGGTAAGTTTAAAAACAATAGTATAAACCAGATTAATGTCATAGCTATACTTTTTGCTGGTATCTTTGCTTTTTCTTCTGCTTTTATCATGATTTTTAACGAATACAGAGAATTTAGTAAAGAAGTTGTTTCTCTTGAGCAAAACTATATACTTGCGCAAAAAAGACTTGCAGTACAGCAAACTTCAAAACTGTATAGACTTATAAATTATCGCTACAACGAATTAAAAGATAAACCACTAGAGACTATCTATAATCTTATTGCAAAAGAGATTGATGTTGTTTTGGATGATATGGATGATGGAAGTTATTTTTTTGTTTTTGATAGAGAAAATCGAGTTGTTTATGAATCAAAATATGTAAATCTCTCAAATGAAACAAGAGAAAAGATTTTTAAAAAAGCAAGAGGGTTTTATAACTTTATGACTTTTAAAGGGGATAAAGAGGTTGAAAATATCTCTTTTATCAGAGAGCATAAAACTTTAGGATTAGTTATAGGTAGTGGGGTTGATTTAGAAGAGATAGGGCGAGTGCTTGCTAAGAAAAAAGAGGAACATCGTAACAAAGTTACGAGTTTTATCTTGAAGATTCTTACCTTAACACTCTTTTTGTACTTAGCAAGTATCATCAAACATCGCTATATCACAGAGAGGATTACTAGTGAAGTTAAATTTATCATAGATTCTTTCAAAAAAGCCTCTAGCAGTTATGAGTTTATAGATAGAGATAAAATCAAACTTGAAGAGTTTAGAGAGATAACTTCGCATGCTAATTTGATGATAGAAAAAATCAAAGAGAAGAACAGAGCTTTAGAAAATCTCAATCTCAACTTAGAAACTCTTGTGCAAGAGAAGACAAAAGAGTTACAAAAATCTATCTCTAAAAACAAAAAACTGCTTAAAGATCAAGATAAATTTATCAAAAATGCCATCCACGAACTCAACACCCCTTTGAGTATAATCTTAATGAATATAGATTTGTACAATCTAAAGCATGATAAAAATATCTATCTTACTAAGATTGAAGCTGCTGTCAAAGTTTTACAAAATATATATGGAGATTTGGGTTTTATAGTCAAACAAGATAGAGTCGAATACAAAAAAGAGATGATTGATTTGAGTGAGTATATTGAGCAAAGGATTGATTATTTTAGTGATGTAGCCTTTGGAAATGAACTTGAGATACAAAGTAAAATAGAAAGAAATCTCTTTATATCTTTTAGTGAATTTGAATTACAAAGACTTTGTGACAACAACATCTCAAATGCCATAAAATACTCCTATGCAAAACAAAAGATACAAATCAGACTCTACCAAAAAGAGAATGAGATTTTTTTTGAAGTGGAAAATATCGGAGATAAGATAGAACATATAAAACGTCTTTTTGATAGATATTACCGTGAAGATGAGGCAAGAGGTGGTTTTGGCTTAGGACTGAATATAGTAAAAGAGATATGCGATAAAAATGGTGTAAAGATAGAAGTTGACTCTACAACACAGCGAACGATTTTTCGATATATCTTTACATGTAAAGAGAAAAATTGAGAAAGGGGAGGGAGACATGAAGATTTTGTTACTTGAAGATGAAGTAATGCTAAGGAGTTCTATCGAGGAGTATTTAGAAGCATTAAATCATAAAGTTGTCTCTTTTTCTCAAGGTGAAGAAGCTCTCAAAGGTTTGGAAAGTGAAGAGTTTGATCTTTTACTTCTTGATATCAATGTTCCAAAACTAAGTGGTTTAGAGTTGTTAAAAAGATTAAATACTTTAGACATTAGTGTTCCTACGATTTTTATCAGTGCGATTTTAGATATCGAAGAGATTAGCAAAGCTTTTGAGTTAGGAGGAGCTGATTATCTTAAAAAGCCATTTCATCTAAAAGAGTTGGGGTTGCGTATAGATAGAATAAAAAAGGAGAAAAATCTAAAAAGCAAACAGCATTTGTTGCTTAACAAATTTTACTCATTTTCTAAAAGCGAGCAAATTCTTTTTTATAACAATACCCCTCAAACTTTGACAAAAAAACAGTTACAAATCTTAACATTGCTTTGTGAAAACATTGGTGTTGTGGTTGATTTTGAAAAATTTAGAAGTTATGTTTGGGCTGGAGAACCTGTTGATAACTCCACGATGCGAGCAGAGATAAGTAGATTTAGAAAATCCCTTAAAGTTGACTTTATTATCAATGTAAAAGGGGTAGGATACAGGATAGATAAATATTACAACCATTGAAATTGCTACAATTTTTCTCAAAAAATAAAAAAAGTGTGTAATTTTTGGACACTTTTAAAAAATGCTACGTTAATGCTACGTGATTTTTATAAAATGTGCTTGTTATTGTATAAAAGAGGAGTACGTTTGAATCAAGAAGTCTACGAAAAAATTCGAAATAATCCCAAGTTTCATGAGTTGGTTACGAAGCGCTCTAAGTTTGCTTGGAGCTTGGCTATCACGATTTTGAGTGTTTATTATACTTTCATTTTAGTTATAGCTTTTACACCAGAAACACTAGGTGCTTCCATAGGAGGAGGTGTTTTGAGTGTGGGAATTCCTATCGGGATTTTTATCATTCTTTTGTGTTTTGTCTTAACAGGGATTTATACAAATAGAGCAAATAACGAGTTTGATAAACTTACAGAAGAGTTAAAAGCGCAAGCAAGGGCAGAAAATGAATAAAATTCTCTTAACACTTTTTTTAACTCTAAACTCTCTATTAGCGTCAGCTGATGCTGGGGTAAGTGGACAACGTGAACTAAACCTTGCTGCTATCGTAATGTTTTTGATTTTCGTTTTTGCTACTTTGGGGATTACCTATTGGGCAGCAAAAAGAACTAAAACAGCGAAAGATTTTTATACTGCTGGTGGTGGAATCACAGGGTTTCAAAATGGTTTAGCGATTGCTGGAGATTATATGTCAGCTGCTTCTTTTTTGGGGATTTCAGGACTTGTATATCTTAAAGGTTTTGATGGTCTTATCTATTCTATCGGCTTTCTTGTAGGTTGGCCAGTTATTTTATTTTTAATTGCTGAACAACTTAGAAACTTAGGAAAATACACTTTCGCAGATGTTGCTTCATATAGATTGAGACAAACACCTATCCGAACACTTGCAGCTTTTGGTTCTATTGCTACGGTTTTACTCTATCTTATAGCGCAGATGGTAGGAAGTGGAAAACTTATACAAGTACTTTTTGGCTTACCTTATGAAATAGCAGTTATACTTGTTGGAATCTTAATGGTGCTTTATGTAACTTTTGGTGGAATGCTTGCTACAACGTGGGTTCAAATCATAAAAGCTATTTTACTTTTATCTGGTGCAACTTTTATGGCATATATGATTATGGATCATGTAGGATTTAGTTTTGAAACTCTTTTTAGTGATGCTATTCATATCAAAGGAACAGATGCCATCATGAGTCCAGGGGGCTTAGTGAGTGACCCAATCTCAGCGATTTCACTTGGTATCGCTTTGATGTTTGGAACAGCAGGACTTCCTCATATTCTTATGAGATTTTTTACTGTAAGTGATGCAAAAGAGGCAAGAAAATCAGTCTTCTATGCAACAGGATTTATCGGATATTTTTACATTTTAACTTTTATCATCGGATTTGGAGCGATTGTTTTAGTCTCTACAAATCCACAGTATCTTGATATTGCACAAGGAACACTTTTTGGTGGCAATAACATGGCTGCAATTCATCTAAGTCATGCTGTTGGAGGAGATTTGTTTTTAGGATTTATCTCAGCAGTTGCTTTTGCTACTATCTTGGCTGTTGTTTCTGGTCTTACACTAGCAGGAGCTAGTGCAATAAGCCATGATTTGTATGCAAATGTTTTTGCAAGAGGTGTTGCTGATGAGATGAAAGAGATGAGAATTTCAAAGTATGCGACTATCGCACTTGGTATGTTAGCGATTCTTTTAGGGATTATTTTTGAAAACCAAAATATAGCTTTCATGGTTGGATTAGCTTTTGCTATCGCTGCTTCAGCTAATTTCCCAATTCTTTTTCTTTCTATGTATTGGAAGAAGTTGACAACAAGAGGCGCTGTTATAGGTGGTACTTTAGGTTTGGCAACAGCTATTATCCTTGTTTTGTTAGGACCTATCGTTTGGGGAGAGATTATCAATGGGGATGCTACAAAAGCGATTTTCCCTTATAAATACCCAGCACTTTTTTCTGTAAGTGTTGCCTTTATAGCAATTTGGTTTTTTTCAATTACAGATAAGAGTGAGACAGCAAAAGAGGAGATAAAAGCGTATGAAGACCAGTATGTAAGAAGTCAAACTGGTATTGGTGCGCAAGGTGCAATTAGCCATTAACATTTAAGAGACAATAATAACAAATAAGTTACAATATAAAAAATTTTGAAAGGAAGTTCTATGTCGCAGGTATTTGAACCAAATAGAGAATTTAGCAAAAATGCTAGAATAAAAAATATGTGTGAGTACAAAGAGTTACGCTTACAAGCAGAGGAAGACTTTGAAGGCTATTGGGATAGATTAGCTAAAGAAAAAATTGAGTGGTTTGCTCCTTATGAAAAAGTATTGGATGAGAGTAATGCTCCATTTTATAAATGGTTTGTTGGTGGAAAGCTAAATGTTACACATCAATGTTTAGGGCGACATTTAAAAACAAGAAAAAATAAAGCAGCGATTATCTGGGAAGGTGAAGATGGCCAAAAAAGAATCATAACTTATTTACAACTCTATTATAGAGTCAATCGTATGGCAAATCTTCTAAAAAACCAATTTGGTATCAAAAAGGGTGATAGAGTTGTTTTATATTTGCCAATGATACCTGAAGCTGCATTTGCTATGCTTGCATGTGCCAAGATTGGAGCTATTCACTCTATCGTTTTTGGTGGGTTTTCAGCTGAAGCGCTACGTGATAGGATTCAAGATGCGCAGGCAAGATTAGTTATAACAGCTGATGGTGCTTTTAGACGTGGTAAGCCTTATATGTTAAAACCAGTTGTAGATGAAGCTCTTTCTGAGGGTTGTGAATCTTGTGAAAAAGTTTTAATTGTTCAAAGAAACTTTGAAGATATAGACTATGTACCAGGGAGAGATTATGTTTATAATGAGATGATTATGAATGAATCTCAACACTGCGATCCTGAATGGATGGATGCGGAAGACCCACTTTTCTTGTTATATACTTCAGGAAGTACAGGAAAACCAAAAGGGGTACAACACTCTAGTGCTGGATATATCCTTTGGGCTCAGTATACGATGGAACATGTTTTTGATGTAAAAGAGAACGATACTTTTTGGTGTACAGCAGATGTTGGCTGGATTACAGGACATACTTATATCGTTTATGGACCACTTGCGATGGGTGCAACAACGATAATGTACGAGGGCGTTCCAACTTTCCCTGATGTAGGACGTTGGTGGAAGATGATAGAAGAACATAGAGTAAACCAGTTTTATACTGCTCCAACTGCTATCCGTTTACTCCACAAACAAGGGGCAAATGAACCTAGAAAGTATGATTTAAGTTCTCTAAAAGTTTTAGGAACAGTTGGAGAACCTATCAATCCAGATGCTTGGATGTGGTACTACAATGAAATCGGTGGTGGTAAATGTTCTATCGTTGATACTTGGTGGCAAACAGAAACAGGTGGACATATGATTACTCCACTTCCTGGTGCTACTCCTATCAAGCCAGGTTCTGCTACTTTTCCATTACCAGGAATTATGGCTGAAATCATCGATGAGAATGGAAATCCAACTCCAAAAGGAGAAAAAGGATTTTTGTGTATTACTAAACCATGGCCTTCCATGATAAGAACTATCTGGGGGGATGATGAGAGATTTAAAAAGTCTTATTTTGGAGATTGTAAAAAAGACGGTAAGCCAGTTTACTTCTCAGGGGATGGCGCTATGTATGATGATGATGGCTATATCATCATCACTGGACGAACTGACGATGTTATCAATGTTTCAGGTCATAGATTAGGAACTGCTGAGATAGAAGCAGTTCTTGGACACCATGCAAATGTTGCAGAAGTTGCTGTTGTTGGACGTCCTGATCCTATCAAAGGCGAGGGTATATTTGCTTATATCGTTATCAAAGGTGAAGATACTATCGGTGAAGAGGTATCTATGATACAAGAGCTTAATAAACTCATCGCTAAAGAAATTGGAAATATAGCAAAACTTGATGCTATCCGCTTTGTTCCTGGACTTCCTAAAACAAGAAGTGGAAAAATCATGAGAAGAATTTTACGCTCTATTGCAAAAGGTGAAGAGATAACACAAGATACTTCAACACTAGAAGACCCATCTATCGTAGAAAAAATCCAAAATTTAGTAAACCACTAAAACAAAACATAAGGGCAGTTTGCCTGCCCTTATGTTACTTTCCTCTACAAACTATTACATATATTTCTTTTTATTATAAGTTTTTCTATTGAAAAGGTGAAGACAAAAATATAATATTTTAAGCTTTATTTGTTTTTATAGAGTAAAAAACTTTTTAAAGAGTATAAAATTTTTAGTTCAGTCAATTAGTGACGCAGGAAGTGATATAGAAGAGCAAGCAAAAGGAATTGAACACGTAAACAACGAGATAAATAGTCTTGAAAAAATGATTCAAGAAAATGCAAAAGCTTCTGAATCAACTAATGAAGTAACAAAAAAACTTAGTGAACTTTCACAAACAATTATCAAAGAGGTAAATAAAAACAAAATAAACAAATAAATGTACATGTAAAGGTTTTAAACCTTTACATGTAAAGATTATCCCATATTTGTATAGACAGCTTGAACGTCATCATCATCTTCAAGACGCTCGATTAATTTTCCTACCTCTTCAATCTCTGCTTCGTTCAGTTCGATAGGAGTGTTTGCGAATCTTTTAAGAGTTGCTGTTTTTAGCTCTATACCTAGTTCGTCAAAGGCACTTGAAAGTGAACCAAAATCAGTATAATCACCTGTCACATAAACGATACCATCTTCCTCTTCTATCTCTTCAAGTCCAGCATCGATAAGACTTAGTTCAAGCTCTTCTAAGTCCATATCGGGACTTTTTGCAAATTCAAAAACAGCTTTTCGTGAGAACATAAACTCAAGCGAACCGTTGTTAAGCATCTCTCCACCACCTTTTTTAAAGTGGCTTTTTACGTTAGCAACTGTTCTTGTTGTATTATCAGTTAAACATTCTACAAAAACAAGCAAACCATGAGGACCTTTCCCCTCATAATTCACCTCTTTCATATCTGCACTATCTTTTGATGTAGCTCTTTTTATCGCAGCATCAATGTTGTCTTTAGGCATATTTTCAGCTTTTGCATTTAGTATGGCTGTACGAAGTTTTGGGTTTAGATCAGGATCAATTCCTCCCTCTTTAGCAGCAGCTGTTATGGCACGTCCAAGTCTAGGAAAAACTCTAGACATATTCCCCCAGCGTTTTAACTTTGCAGCTTTTCTATACTCAAATGCTCTTCCCATGAGTAGTTCCTTTTCCCATATAATAATTTTTGCGATTATATCTTTTTATAGATAAAATTATTCATAAAAGCGTACAAAATCTTCTATTTTTAGGCGAGTTGTACGATAAGAGTTTACAAGTGCTTGTTCATCTTCATACCCTAAAGCGATACCACCTAAGAGTATACTGTCATCTTTTACATGTAAAGCCTCTTTGATGCTTTTAGCATAACTAGCATATGCTGCTTGTGGGCATGTTGCCAATCCAGAAGCAGTTGCTGCTAGCATGAAAGATTGTAAAAACATACCATAATCCAGATACGAACCAGCCTCTAAGTGTTTATCTATAAAAAACAAGAGGACTACTGGAGCATCAAAAGCTCTATAATTTGCCTTCCATTGCTCATGTTGACGCTCTTTATCCTCTCTTGTGATTCCTAACGTTTCATACATGAGTAACCCAGTCTCTTTTCTTCTTGATTTATAAGGTTCTTGCCATACTTTTGGGTAGTATTCATACTCCATCTCATCAAAAATCCCATCATCAAATTTTTGGCAAAGTGTAGTTTCAAGTTCTCTTTTTTTTGCTCCACTTACAACACAGATTTGCCAAGGTTGCATATTTACTCCAGAAGGGGCAAGTTTAGCTTGGTTTAAAAGCTCTTTTATAAGTTCAGTTGGAACATCTTTATCTAAAAATGCACGAACTGATTTTCTTTTTTCTAATGCTTGTTTTACTGTCATTTTAACTCCTCTATATATCTTTTTTAATTGTTCTATAAAGGAAGTTAAATTTGGGTTAAAATGGAGTTGAAAAAGGATTTGAAAACAGAAGTGTTAAAGAGAGTTACATATAAGTAACTCTCTTTGGAAGGAACGATTAGTACATTCCTGGCATACCGCCCATACCACCCATATCTGGCATAGCTGGAGCAGCAGGTTTGTTTTCTTTGATTTCACTGATAGTTGCTTCTGTTGTAAGCAATAAACTTGCAACTGAAACAGCATTTTGTAAAGCAATTCTTTCTACTTTTACAGGATCAATGATACCTGCTTCAAACATATCAACATATTCACCAGTTGCAGCGTTGAAACCAAAACTTTCATCATTTGTACTTTGAACTTTATCTACAACAACACCAGCGTCAAATCCAGCATTTTCAGCGATTTGTTTCATAGGAGCAGCAAGAGCACGACTTACGATAGCAGCGCCGATTGCTTCATCTCCGCAAAGCTCTAGTTTAACTTTTGAGTTTGCAAGAAGTAAAGCAGCACCACCACCTATAACGATACCTTCTTCAACAGCAGCTTTTGTAGCACTTAGTGCATCATCAACTCTGTCTTTTTTCTCTTTCATTTCTGTTTCAGTAGCAGCACCAACTTTGATAACAGCTACACCACCACTAAGCTTAGCAAGTCTTTCTTGAAGTTTTTCTCTATCATAATCACTACTTGTTTCAGTGATTTGTGCTTTGATTTGAGCTACTCTAGCTTCAATCTTTGCTTTATCCCCAGCACCATTGACGATAGTTGTGTTATCTTTGTCGATTACAACTGTTGAAGCTTGTCCGAGGTCTGCTAGTGTAGCACTCTCTAATGTACGTCCAAGCTCTTCAGCGATAACTTCACCACCACTTAAGATAGCGATATCTTCTAACATCGCTTTTCTTCTATCGCCAAAGCCAGGAGCTTTTACCGCAGCGATATTTAGTACGCCTCTTAATTTGTTCACAACAAGTGTTGCGAGTGCTTCACCATCGATATCTTCAGCGATGATAAGAAGTGGTTTACCAGTTTTTTGGATTTGTTCTAAAACAGGAAGAAGGTCTTTTAGATTTGAGACTTTTTTGTCATATAGTAAAATGTAAGGATTGTCTAAAACAGCTTCCATCTTCTCTGTGTTTGTAACAAAATATGGAGAGAGGTAACCTCTGTCAAACTGCATACCCTCAACAACATCTAGTTCGTCTTGGATACCTTTTGCTTCTTCAACAGTGATAACACCATCTTTACCAACTTTTTCCATAGCTTCAGCGATAAGCTCACCTATCTTTGTATCTGAGTTAGCTGAGATAGTAGCTACTTGAGCTATCTCTTTTTTATCTTTTACTTCTTTTGCGATGTTTTTAAGTTCAGTTATGATAGCTTCAGCAGCTTTGTCCATACCTCTTTTTACTTCGATAGGATTCGCACCAGCAGTGATGTTTCTTAAGCCTTCTTTGAAAATCGAGTGAGCTAAAACAGTTGCTGTTGTTGTACCATCACCTGCTTCATCAGCAGTTTTACTTGCAACTTCTTTAACTAGTTGAGCACCCATGTTTTCGATAGTATCAGCTAGCTCAATCTCTTTTGCAACAGAAACACCATCTTTAGTTATACTAGGAGCTCCAAAGCTTTTTTGGATTAGAACATTACGACCTCTTGGTCCCATTGTTACTTTTACCGCATCACTTAACTTTCTTACGCCTTCGTATAGAGAGTTTCTTGCGTTGTCTGAAAAATGTATCTCTTTTGCCATTTATTAATCCTTATGTTTTATAGTTTTTCTTAAATGAGCTAGGCTCTTGTGATTACTTTAAGATACCTAAGATATCTTTATCTTCCATCACTAGATACTCTTTTCCCTCTAGTGACAACTCAGTCCCAGAATACTTTCCAAATACTACCTTATCACCTACACTAATCAAGCCAGCATCTGAAATCTCTTTGCTAACTGAAACAACATTTCCGCTCAAAGGTTTCTCTTTAGCGTTATCAGGTATAATAATGCCTGAAGGAGTTGTTGTTGACTCTTCTACTCGTTCAATAAGAACTCTTTTTCCTAATGGTTGAAATGCCATTTTTGATTCCTTTTGTAAATGATTTTTTAGCACTCTTTTTAATTGAGTGCTGAAATTTTACAAAAATTCAAAACAAATGTCAATAAATTTAGATTAAAATTTTATATAAGTTTAGTCTATATGGCTAAAGTATATTTAGTTAAAAGCTTGTTTGAAAGGATTGTTATGAAGTATATCTTATGGTTTTTAGGTTTTTTAGCGTTACTTTTTTGTGTTGTTTATGCTGTTTTATTTACAAATAGTGGAAATAACTTTTTAAAGCCTTATATCCAAAAAGAGATACAAAAATATGTACAAAATAGAGTTGTAGTCGAGTCTTTTACCTTGAAGACCAATTTCATTGATATGGAAATTTTACTAGATGAAAAATCAAGAGTGATTTTAAATGGAGATTTTTCTATCTTTGATATGAAGTTTGATATAAATTATATCTTAGCCTTAAAAGACATCAAAACACAGCAACTAAATATAGATGGAATCGTAGCTTTAAAAGGTAAAGCGATAGGACATAAAAACGCTTTTAAGATAGATGCACAAGGTGAGATTTTTAACGCTAAAACTCTTTTAGATGTGGATGTAGTACAAAACAGCATCCAAAGTATCAACATAGATACAAAAGGTTTACATGTAGAGAAAGTTTTAGCTCTTTTAAACCAGCCAATCTACTCTAAAGGGTTTATAGATATCAATGCAAATCTAGCACCAACACCACAGATGAAACTTAAAGGTGATGGAAAGATCAATATAAGTTTTGGGCAATTGAATCAAAAAGAGATAAGCAAAAGTTTTGGTATAAATCTTCCTCCAAATTTTACCTATCGTGGTGATATTGATTTTGTGGTTGATAAAGACCAAGTACAAGCCAAATCAACACTCATCTCCAATCTGTTTAAATTAGACGCTGAGAATGTGATTTATGAGATTCCTACAAAGAAATTTTATACAGATTATACCCTAAGTATCCCATCTCTTGGTGCTTTAGAAGAGTTGCTTGGCGTTAGTTTATATGGCAATCTCTCGGTGGTTGGAGATGTAATCTTGGATAAAGATTTAAAAATCAACGCTTATAGTAAAACGCTTGGTGGCGAAGTAAAAGCATCTATGCACAATCAAACAGCATCTTTACATGTAAAAGATATCTATGTGAGTGAACTTCTAAAAATGCTCAAACAAGAGAGATATAGTAATGGGGTTTTAAACTCTAATGTAGAGGTTTCTAACATTAAAAATCTTGATTTTCAATCTCTTACAAACATAAAAGAGGCAAATATAGATGGAGATGTTCTAGGTAAACTTTTAGAAAAAAATAGTGTAGCAAATATCCCTTATACACTAGAACTACGAGCCAATGGACGCAATAAAATGGTTCAAATCAGTTCTGTTTTTGACTCCGCTGTGGCACTTTTAAAGGTTTTGGAAACAAATTATGATATGGATAAAAACCATTTGTATGGTAAGTATGATTTACATGTAGAATCTTTGGAAAAGTTGGAGTTTATCATAGGTCAAAAGCTTTATGCCAAGCTTGATACAGCAGGAGAGTTTCAAGTCAAAGATAAAAAATTACAACTTCAAGGAGAGAGTGATTTCTTAGACGCAAAAACAAACTATAAGTTAGATGATGGGTTGTTTGAATTACAAAGCAACGAACTTTTGGTACAAAATATCTCAAAGATGCTTCGATATCCTGATGTTTTTGAATCCTACTCATCTTTGAATGGGGCTTATGATATGAACAAAAAAGAGGGTAATTTTAGCTTAGAAACTGTAAATGGAAAGTTGACTAACAATCAACTCACAAACTTGGTCAGTGCGCTGACTCAGTTTGATATGTCTCAAGAAGTCTACAAAACAGGTGTTTTAAAAGGCTTGCTACAAGAGAAAAAGTTGGATTATTCTTTGGGACTTGAAGGTTTAAATAGTTACATGAAAATCGAGAATGGTCAAGTTGACCTTGCAAAAGAGAGTATCTATGGAAAGTTTGAAGTGAAAATCAAAAATAAAGATTTAAATGGTGAGATAAAAGGCTCTTTAGCAAAACCAAAAGTGAGTATAAACAGCAGCGAATATATAAAACATAAGATAGATAAAGCTATCGATAAGAATGTACCACAAGAGTGGAGAGAACCAGCAAAAGAACTTTTAAAACTCTTAGGTTAACCAAATTCTAAGTTTAGAGGATGTATAATTTCGTCCTCTTTAATCGTGTCAAGGTAGCTCAGCTGGTTAGAGCGCTGGTCTCATAAGCCGGAGGTCGGGAGTTCAAGTCTCCCCCTTGACACCAATGAAAGCCCATAAATACGGACTTCTTTAACTAATCCAATTTTACTTATTTTCAAGTGTCACCTAAAGTGTCACCAAAAAGATTAATTTTTCTATTTGCTGTAATAGCTTTTTTCTCAATATATTTAGCATAATGATTGACAATCATTTGCAAATCAGCGTGCCCTAGAAGCTCTGCAATTTGTTGCATTGTAAACTGCTTTGACTCAATAGCACTAACTGCAAAGGTATGACGACAGTTCTTTAAGTCTCGATATTTAATTCCAGTATCTTCCAATAGTTTGTACCACTTGGTTGTATTTTTAATTCTCTTGCCATTTTTGGTGATTTCTCTATCACCTCTAATATTTTGAATATCTTTAAGAGGTGATCCATCTTTCCAAGAAAAAAGCCACTGAGTATTTTTTTCTTTTGCCATTTTTATTAACTCTGTAATATATGGAAGTGTAGTGTCAAATATTGGAATTATACGATCCCTATATTCTGTTTTAGTCTCTTTTAACTTACCTTTTGTCCTGTTTTGGTTGATGTTTATAGTTTGATTAACAAGATCTATGTTATCTATTTGTAATCCAATAATCTCGCTTGGACTCATACCTTGGTTGAAAGCTATACCCAAGTAATAGTGAAGTAGCTCCCCATATTTTGGATCTTTACTTGTATTTAAGAGTTTTAATACTTCATCTTTTTCAAAAGGTTTAATTGTATCCGTATTTTTTTCCCTTTTTTCTTTTTCAAACTTTATATTATAGGTAAGATTTTTATCGATTATTCGATCATCTTCTGCCAAATCAAACACTCCGTGGAAAATTCTAAGGTATTTTAGTTTAGAATTTTTACTAAGTTTTTCTTTTGCTTTTGAGTTAAGATTGATTAAGGAATTTAAGAACTCTTTGATTTCAAGGTTAGTAATTTCCTTAATATTTTTATTTTCAAATTCACATAAAATACGATTAGCTCGATTTTCTACATTTTTATAATCGTGATTGATTTGATAATTCTTTAAAAATAAAGAACAGTAGTACCCAAAAGTTTGACTATTTATGGTATCTACTTTTAACTCTTCTTTTTTTCTTGCAAGCCATACTGGTAGGTATTTTTGCTCCATCCATTTTTGAGTTTTCTCGGTTTTTAAAACCTTTGTGCTTTCCTCTTTTGGTTCTGATTTTGTTGAATTTTTAAAGAACACGGTATATTTAACATACCAAAATTTACGATTTGTACGATTTAAAATAATCGCTTGTATATCTTCCACTTCATTCTCCTTTTTTTGGAAAGGAGATTTAGCCGATGACACAATCAACTTTGACATTTTATCTTATTTCCTATTCAAAAGCTCTAACACTTCGCTTTCAACTTGGTTGCCTCTTATCCAGTTATCAACTGCTTCAACATCCCATAAAACTGCTTTTTTAGTGGGTGAATTAGTAGGTGGAACAAAATAATGAATGCCTTTAAAAAACTCTGTCTCTTTTCGTTTTCTAAAAAAATCAATACTTAGATCAAAAATCTCTTCTAATTTTTTTTCTTGAATATATTTTTTCATTTTTTATAGACCTCCTTGTTTATCTACAATTCAATTTTATTTTCAACTGCTTCAAACACTATTTTTATAGGCTTTTTCGGAAAAATAACCCTTTCAAATTCCGTACAATCTAGTATGTTTTTAACTCCATAGTTATCTTTTCCAATTGTAAATTTTCTTTTTGTATCGTTTTTATCTATTTTCTCAATTTCATATACAAGTCTAACTGCATCCACAAGAGCCGATGCCCCTCTGCTTTTACTAGTACCTTTTGAAGCGTGATGGATAAAAAGAATTGTTTTATTCTCCTCGGCCGCCCATTTCGTGAAATGCTGCATAAAAATTCGTGCATCTGCATTTGAGTTTTCATCTCCGCTGTAAAAGCCAATTAGCGGATCTAACAAAATGACATTGAACTCTTTTAACTGCTCTTTTACTTTTTGAATATTGTTAAAATTAATAGGAAATGTAGGAGAGTCTGATATAAATAACTTTTCTATATTTGTTGGCTCTACTTCTAAAACTTTAGAACAGATTAAATTTGCTCTATGTTTTGATAATCCTTCTGGATCTTCACTTAACCAAGCAAATACTTTTTCGTTTGGATTTTTAATTAAATGTCTTAGAGCTAGTTGTATGATTATCCAACTTTTGCCAATTCCTCCGTTTGCAACAATCATTGATACAGTTTTTCTAGGAACTGGTAACCAATTTTCACAAATATACTCTATTTGCTCTTCTTTGATCTCTTTAAAATTTGAAATTTTAATATTAAACATTTGCAACCTCCATCAAACTTTCAAGTTCTTCTTTTTTTAGTTCTGCTTTCAATTTTTTATTTGTGTTTCTACTAATTGTTAAAATTTCTAACTTTTGGTTTTTAAGGGGAAAGATTTTTTCAATTTTTAAGACATCTCCATCCATTTCTATCTCTCTCCCTATAAAACCCCTTAAAGAGGATGTGTCAAAAACATCCTCTTTAGAGAGAGATTTATTATCTCTCTCTTTATCTATATCTATTGGAATATTTTTGGACATTTTTGGACAATGTCCAATTTCTTTTTTTGCTCTTTGATTTCTTTTATATTCTGCCCATTTTGACTCACTTCCTATCATATTTTGTATTTCTATCATAAAAAGTGTTCCATCATCCCATTTTTCCATCATTCCCAAGTTTAAAAACAAATCAACTGCAACTTTGACAGTATCTATATTTGTTGATGTTATACTTGCTAACATTTCAGGACTATATGGTATGGTGTTTCTAAAATAAAGTTTTCCATTGTCTTCTATGCTTTTTAATAATAACTTTAAATAGAAAATTATGTACTCTTTACCATTTTTCATAGACTCAATTAGTTTAATTTCTTCTCTATCAAAAAAGTCATTTTTTAATTTTAGCCAATAGAATTTTTTGGTATTTTTAGCCATTTGAATTTCCTAATTATTTGAAAATTCTGATTTTACATATGGATCATGATTTAGAATATCTGTTACTTTAAAATCATACTTTGCACACAAATATTCAACATCATCTAAATTGATACTTTTGTCTTGTAAAGAATTATCACACAAATGTTTGATACTTATTTTTAGTTGTTTTCTGTCTAATTTTTGAAGCTCTATTTCTGCTTCTAATCGTTTAATACTATTATTGCTATCATTTAATCTATCATCAAGTACAAGAAATTGAGGGCAACAATACATTTTATAGTTTGGATTAGTGCTCATATTTATCATATTATTTAAGATTCTCGAAAGTAGCCACTTTAGTGCATTTTCAATATTTTCACATTGTAAAAACTTTGCTGTTGACCTAGGTAGTTTAGATTTTGATAATGTATACTTTATCATTTCTACACCACTTTTAAATGCAAATTCAAAATCTGGAAAGTAAATTCTTTTAGATTTTGCAACTCGCTCTATATCATCTTTTAAAAGTTCTACTGTAACATCAAGGTTCTTTATGATGTCACTAACGTTTTGAATAGTATTGTTATTTTTAAGTATGTCTGTAATCTTATAAATTTGCATTTTTCCTCCTTTTGTGATATAATCATACAAACGTTTGATGAATTATATCACACAATTGTATGATTTGTCAATATTTTGTTGTATATTTCAATTATGGAGAATAATTTTGCTAGGAAAGAGATTAGAAATAGTTCGTGAAAAATTAGGATTTTCAAAAAAAGACTTTGCAGAACAACTTGAAATTAGTCAGAATGCTTATACCAATTATATTCAAGATTTACGTCAAGTTCCAACAGATGTATTAATGAAACTTTGTCGTAAATTTAATGTATCTATTAATTGGTTTTTCATTGGGAGTGGTAATATGTTTATTTCATCTTCTCCTGATTTACCTGTATTTAATGTTGTTGCAGAAGCTATATCTGTATCTAATAATGAAAATGAGGTTATCGATCATATTAAAAAGTTTACAGTAGAGAAACTTTTTGACAAAATTTTTAAACAAAAAGATGGCTTTTGGACAAAATTAATAGATACTATTTTTCCACTTACACAGAGGATGATAGTTATCACATACAAAATACTTAAGCATATTTCAAAAGATGAAAATATTGATATAAATAACTCAAAAGAATATCTAATAGACAAAATCCAAAATTTAGACACTATTAATTTTGAAAACTTTGGAATTACGCCTTGGGATAAACAAAAGCTCATCTCTGTTATTGATAATATGTCCGAAGAAGAATGTAGGCTAATGATTGAAGATACAAACCGTTCATTGGAAATTTTGAGAGAGTATTTTGATTTTTTAAATAAAATCACTATCAAATAAGGGCTACTTGAGCCCTTTTCTTTTACAGTATCTATAAAAACCATTATAAGTTATTTGTGCATTTTCTGGCATTTTTGAACTTAAAATTTTCCAAATACTTCTTAAACTTGCACCAGTTTTTACAAATTCCTCGATCTCTGATCTGTATAGATCCAAAACGCTTACTTTGCTTGTCATTGAATTTCTCCTTTTACATCTCTTTCACTTATATTCATAA